>DASZEU010000158.1:0-7697 GCA_035940535.1 Candidatus Angelobacter sp. | reverse complement strand
GCTCGCCGGCGTGGCCTGCAAGCGGCGCCAGAAGAAGTACGAGAGCCCCCAGAGCACGCCGGTGGCCGCCGCCCAGCCCCACGCCTCCGGGCCATCGCCCACCGAGAAATGGGCGATAAGCGCCGAGGCGAGGTCGATGGCGAAGCCGGCGTAGGCCCACTCCTTGAGCCGCGCTGGCACCGGCGCAAGCAGCAACCCCACGCCGAGGAGCTTGGCCCACGAGAGCTCCATCCGGAAGTAGGCAGGGAAGCCGAGGTGGGTGAACGCCTCCGCCACCTGCGGCAGGCGCAGTTCCGCGTAGGCGGTGAAGCTCATCTACAGGCAGAAGAGTGCGGTGACGATCCAATAGACGATGGTCTTGGCTTTGGGAGTGGTCTTGGCGGCGACGAGGGCCGATTTTTGCAGGGTCGATTCCATGGGGTTCCTCCTCCTGAAGTGGTTCAAAGCATATACGTGTCAAGGGTATATAAAGACAGGGGCCCAAGTATGCGATAGATTTTGGGCTCTTCTGAAACATCGCGAAGCCGCTGATTCAGAAAAAATTCCATAGTGCTGTAATATCCTGTCGCAAGAAATCACTATATAAGCGGAGGCCCCCTCAATAATTGCGGTAACTGCTATGCCTCAACACCCTGATTTTTCAACACGCCAATCCAGGCTCAGTTCCATGCTTTGGCAGGGCACTGCAGTAGCCCTGGTGATCATCGGAGCGCCACTACCATATTTCTCGACTCCGCTCATCCTCATCGCAAATTTGCTAGTGGGCGATCCGGCGCCAGCATCTCAATCATTCTGGTTACAAGCAATGATCTTTGTTCCGACTCTTACGATTGCGGGATACTGCCAAGACCGTGCTCGAAGGCACAGAGCTGTTCCGGCATACAAACTGCTTCGACATGACCAGCGCTCGCCGGTTGTTTACTGTCGATCCTTCTGGGATGAATTCGAGGACGAACGCTCATGGCGCCGTGTCTTGTACCATTCCTGGCGTGCGGCTAGGGGCTTTGCTACTGAGGAACAACAAGTGGCCGAAGTTGCGAGTGAACTTGGTCCGTTTATCGCGCTTGGTGCGCCAGAGGACCGTTTGCCGGAACTGGGTGCTTCGAGGATGTATGTCGGCTCTGACTGGCAAGAGAAATTCCTTACTTTGGTGAAGCGGGCCCGATTGGTCATTTTGCGTCCTGGAAATACGCCAGGCTTCTGGTGGGAACTGGAAACCGTTATCAAAGCGCGGCCTCCCGAAGGAATGCTTTTCCTTCTCCCTTTCGACAAGAATCAATATGCGGACTTTTGCAAGAAGCTGAAACCACACATCCCCTCAGAACTCCCAGACTATCCCGATCGAATTCCACGGACAACAGCTTTAAAATCTTGCTTATATTTTGACCCTGACTGGACTCCTCACATCATGTCTTTAGATATGCGAAATGTCAGGAAAAATCCACACAAGCCGCTTGTGGCTAACCTTAAAGCTGCAACCGAACCGCTCATTCAACATCTGGGGCTAAAGTGGAAGAAGCCCCCACGCTATGGACTTTGGGGCCTTCAAATCCTAGATATGTTATTGGCCATACCCTTGGTTGCAGGAATCCTCTTCATAATTTATGGCTTCCTTTGGTACACAATTCGGATGTCCGACTTGTTGCCGTTAGAGCTGCTACTGTTTGTTGTCGTATGTGCCTGCGCCGTATGGTTCCTGCTCAGAAAGGTTACAGTGTTTTTTCGTGATGGATAAGCAATAATCTTTGGACAAGCGCCCTCTCTGGTCCACCACACCTCACTGGGAAAATATTTATCTCAGACGAACTAGTGAACTAGAACATTTACTCCAGCAAAGGTTTCTGAATAATTTCAGGCAGCTTGATGCTATCGGCGACCTTGGTGGTCAAGGCTGGTGATGGTCTAATTTCTTGTCTGTTCAGCGTTATTGCGGCGATAATGCATGCAGCCACTAACAAAGCCCCATCATTTTTCTTTCTTCCGGTTGTCAGAGATCGTCGCTGTCGTTGCTCTGGTCAATCATCGCTGGGTTTTGGGCAATCCTTACCAGACATCTTTGCTTTTGCTGCTGTATTTTTTGTGTTTTTGCTGATAACCTTTGCTGTTCCGGTACGTCACATTTTAGTCATATCCCGATCTTCAATACGTTTCCTGAAGAGCTAATGAATCCACCATTTGAGGTGTAATTTGAGACGCGTATATCTCTCCTTCGGCTTGATCTTGCTGGTGATTTCGTCGTGTGCCCTGGCGCAATCGAAATTGCCCAAGCTGCAATTCACCGACACCACTCTCGACAATGGCTTGCGGGTGATCATCGCGCCCGACCATACGGCCCCTGTGTTTGCGATTTCGGTTACCTACAACACCGGATCGCGCAATGAGAAACAGGGGCGCACCGGATTCGCCCATCTTTTTGAGCATTTGATGTACGAAGGCTCGGCCAACGTGGGCAAGGGCGAACACATGCTGCTGGTACAGAATTACGGCGGGTCGATGAACGGCAGCACCAACAACGACCAGACCAATTATTTCGAAGAGCTGCCCAAGAACCAGTTGGATATGGCCTTGTTCCTGGAATCGGACCGCATGAAGGCCCTGAACATCAACCAGGCGAATCTCGACAACCAGCGCAACGCGGTGCAGGAAGAGCGCCGGCTGAGGGTCGACAATCAGCCTTATGGAAAATCCAATGAAGAGTTGGAAGCTTTGGCCTACGATAGCTTTCCTTATCATCATTCAGTCATCGGCTCCATGGATGACCTGAACGCCGCCAGCATCGATGACGTAAAAGAATTCTTCCGCATCTATTATGCTCCCAACAATGCGGTGTTGGTGTTGACTGGCGACCTTGAGCCATCGGACGCGCTGGCCAAAGTAAAGAAATATTTCGGGAACATTCCCAGGCAGCCTGCGCCGCCGCCAGTGAATGCCGGTGAGCCTGATCATGACAAGGAGCGTCGCAAGACCATTACCGATAATCTTGCCCGGCTTCCTCAAATAAGCGCTGCCTACAATGCGCCCCCAGGAAATACGGCCGATTTTTATGCCTTGCAGGTGCTGGGCTTGGTCCTTTCATCGGGACGCAGTTCGCGGCTCTACGAACATCTGGTGCATAACAAGGAGGTGGCAATCAATGCCGGAGCAGGCATGCAGCCACGCCGCGGGGCAAGCCTGTTCCGAGTGGTTGGGGTGCCTCGTCCTGGAGTGAAAGTCGACGACCTGGAAAAAGCTCTTTACGACGAGATCGAAGCTGTCAAAAAAGATGGGGTTACCCAGAAGGAGTTGGATAAGGTCCGTACCCAGTTTCTTCGCGGACAAATCCAATCCCGTAGCTCATCGCAATTTCTTGCGAATCAGATTGGTACTCTCACCGTTTATTACAACGATCCTAACCTGATTAACACCGCTTATGACAAATTCGCGGCCGTATCCGCCGACCAAGTCAAGCAAGCAGCCCAGAAATACCTGGTGCCGGAGCACCGCTCCGTTGTAATCACTTTGCCCGCCGGACGCGGCACCGCTCCCAACCCAGCGGGAATGCAGTGAGGAGAATTTCCATGCAAAAACAGATTCTTAAATTTCTTGTCGCCCTTTGCCTGAGCACAGCTTTTGTCCTGGCCCAGCAGCCGCAAAGCGCCGGTGAGCACGATCAACTGCCATCGCACGTCCAGCGTCTGAACCGTGTTCCGGTTAACCAGGAAATTCTCAAGGTAAAGCTGCCTCATCCGAAAGAGGTACAGCTTCCCAACGGCCTGACCTTACTGGTGCTCGAACAACACAAGCTGCCGATCGTTTCGATCAACTTGTGGATCAAATCCGGGGCCCTCTCCGATCCCAAGGAGTTACCGGGTTTGGCTTCGTTTACAGCAGAGCTTTTGCGCGACGGAACCAGCAAGCGTTCGGGCACCCAGATCGCGGCAGAGCTGGACGAAATAGGAGCGACCTTTAATGCCAACGCCGGCTTTGGTTCGAGCCTCACCTCAGTCAGTGCGAGCGGCCTCAGCGAGTCTGTGGACAAGCTGATGGACCTGATGAGCGATATCGTCTTGAATCCCAGTTTTCCCGCCGATGCGTTGGAAAGATATGTCCGCCGGGAAAAGACCAGCCTGATCCAACTGCGCACCAACCCCGGATTTCTGGCACGCGAACGCTTCAACCGGGCCGTTTATGGCGATTTTCCGGCAGCCATTCTTGCTCCCACTGCAGATTCCCTGCAAAAGGCCACGCCCGATGCGCTGAAGGAATTTCACCAGGCGCACTATGCTCCCAACAATGCAATGATGGGAATTGCCGGCGATATCAGTGTGGAGCAGGCAACCGCACTGGCTAAAAAATATTTTGGCCAGTGGAAGAACCATGCTGTGCCCAATCCCCCGGCAACCAACGTGGCTGCAGTTGGCCCCGCGAAGGTTTTCCTGGTAGATCGGCCAGGCTCGGTGCAGAGCAACATTCTTGCTGGAGGACTCTCTTTGCGCCGCTCTGATCCGGATGAGATTCCGCTGGAGGTCACTAATCGCGTTCTGGGCGGCGGTAGCGCAGCGCGCCTGTTCATGAATCTGCGCGAGGAAAAGGGATACACCTACGGTGCTTACAGCCGGGTGACCAGCAGCATCTATCCCGGTACCTTTGCCGCCAACACCGAAGTCCGTAACCCTGTAACCGATGGCTCGCTCCACGAGCTGATGTACGAGTTCAAACGCTTGCGTGATGAAAAAGTCCCTCAGTCAGAACTGGAAGAGGCCAAACGCTCGATCGTTTCCAGCTTTGCTCTTTCACTCGAGAACCCGGCGATCGTGCTCAGCCGCTGGATGGATGTAAAGTACTATGGCTTGCCGGCTGACTATTGGGACCATTACTCCGATGAAGTTGCCAAAGTCAACGCCGACACGGTACAGCGTATGGCTAAGAAATATATCGATCTGGACCACCTGCAGATCGTCGTAGTGGGTGATGCCAAAGAGGTGCGCGAAGCTGTCTCCAAGTACGGGGCGGTGCAGGTCTATGACTCTGAAGGCAAGCCAGTCGAAGCCAAGGCTGCGTCTGGGGCGTCGAGCGGTAAATAGAGAGAATTTGGTAATTGGGGAAGGAAACACTATGGGCTTCAACCCGACAACGACGTTAGACTCAGATGGGTACTTGTTCGAGTGAGACGATAAATTGAATCCCGTTTACGTGCTTTCCTTGAAGTCTAGAATCATTGGTTACGAACAAATCTACTCCCGCAGATGCCGCACAAGCGAGTTGAATCGTATCAGGAGCGCGTAGGGTGCGATCCAAACGAAGTGCAGCATAAACCTTTGCGGCTTTGACATCAAACGGTAGCAGAAGCACTGTGCTTGTCAGAGCCGCTTCATACTTGTCGCAAAGCGGTTTGTTCCCCGTCTCCATTGGCTTCACGAGCACTTCTGCCAGAGTTAACGTCGATGTTAGTAACTGATCGCCTCGCGCCAGCATCTTGGAACGAAGGTGGGCTGTTGCTGTCGACAACGGACCGTAGTTTTCAAAAAGGTAGATGAAGAGATTCGTGTCCCAAAAAATTCGGCTCATTCCCAGCCCTCACGCAGGCGCCGTACATAATCATCTGCGTGCTCATTGGCCCACAAATGTTTGCCAGATCCTCGTAACGCAAGAAGAGGATCTGATTGGGACATCTTAGTCCTTGTTATTGAACACCAGTTTTCATACCAGTTAAGCAAGCCTGTATAGCCGTGCGGAAGGTCTTCCTTGTTGGGATTTATTTTGCCTCCTTCCCGTTCAGGGTGATACGAGTCCCCTTTTCTAAAAAGACGACGATGGCTTGGAGAGGTTTCAAACAGCATACGGTAACGACCCGGATTAGGTGCGCGATTAGCCACGCAGTGCTGAACTACATGAACATAAACTCCAGATCGAAAAGGCTTAGAGAGACCCTCTTTCCGTGCGCGTTCAACAACCTCCGTCAATGTGAAATCCGAGCGTTCTGGATGTTCCCTGTGGAGCAGTGCGGTTGCAATCCAAACCTCATCTGCTACCTTTAGCTGAGTCTTAGCTAATGCTGTTGGCATAAAAAATCCTCCATAATGAAAATTCATACTAAACAAAGTAATGATGAATTGTCAAATTAATCATGTTGCATACGTCAATTCATAAGAAGGAACGACCACAAGATGCAGCTAACAATCAAACCACATTTGGAAAAGGGAGCTAAAAACGGAGAACGAAGCCACGAGGATTGCAGGATTTTCGAGAATTGAAGCTTCAGCTACTACAATATAATCATACGCCTGCCAAAGAAGCCGTTCCGGACACGGGCGGCCAAAAACCAATGGCCATGAGGACTGAGTGAAAACTGTATTTGTTGTGGGAGCAGGACCTGCTGGGATGTTTGCTGCGCAAAAGATTGCTCAGGGTGGGCATGAAGTCATTATTTTTAATCGCGATATCAAGCCCGGAGGCCTGGCTGAGTATGGCATCTATCCGACTAAGGACAAGATGAAGATCGGCCTGCGCAAGCAGTTTGCCAAGGTGCTGAGCTTGCCCAACGTGCACTACATTGGGCACCTTCCGGTCAGCAGCGACTCGCTTGTCAGCATTCAGGAGTTGCGGGAGTTCTCGCCCAGCGCACTGGTCTTTGCCGTGGGTGCCCAAGGCACCAAGAAGCTGGGCCTCGCGGGCTGGGATGCAAAGGGCGTGTATTCAGCCAAGGATTTTGTTTATCACTACAACCAGCTTCCTCCTTTTTCTTCTCAGGATTTTTCCATTGGCAAGCGAGTCGCAATCGTAGGCATGGGCAACGTGATGGTTGATATTGCCCGCTGGCTGCTTCTGGATGCTCCGCACAAGACTGCTGAAGAGGTGATCGTGGTGGCCCGCCGCGGCCCCTTTGAGGCCAAGTTCGATCTGAAGGAATTTGTTTATATTGAGAACTTTTTGGACCGGGGGGCTTTCCAAGAGGAGTTAAAGCGCATTCAGCCTCAGCTTGCCGCCGTGGGACAAGATATTGGCCGCCTCCAAGAAGATACATTCCCGGTGCTGGCCAAACCACCCCAAGCCTCGCCGGGTCCACGACTTCTCTTCCGCTTCCTTTGTTCACCCCAGGCCATCCATCAAGATGCACAGGGACGCATCAGCCGGCTCACGGTGACGGAAAACATCCTGACCGAGCGGGAGGGAAACATCTCTGCCAAAGCTACCGATAAGACTGCCGATCTGGATGTGGATACCATGATCTTCGCCATTGGCGACGTGATTGATCCTCAGTTAGGCTTGCCTCTAGGGGGAGACGGTTACGCCGTTAATTCCGACCCTGCCGACCTTAAGCGGTCGTCCTACGAGGTATTTGATCCTCAGAGCGGAAAACTCATCGAAGGCACCTATGTGGTCGGTTGGGCGCGCAAGGCCAGCGAGGGCCTGGTAGGGATTGCTCGGCACGACGCTGAAGTGGGAGCAGTCCATGTGCTCAAGTATCTCGAGGGAGTACCGGAGAAGGCTGCACCATCGCCCCAGGAAATTCTTCGTCGTCTGGAAAGCAAAAACCTGCAACTGGTGACTAAGAGTGATCTCGAGTTTCTGGCCCGGGCCGAGGAAAACAAGGCCAAAGAACTTGGAATACTGTGGTTCAAATTCGCCGATGACGACATGATGCTAGCGGCCATTGAGGAAGAGAAGGCCAGAGTAACAGCTTCGTCGAGCGCGGCAGTCTGAACTGATTGCGTCAA
>DASZEU010000157.1:0-18460 GCA_035940535.1 Candidatus Angelobacter sp. | reverse complement strand
GAACTGCGCAGTCGCGTTCGCTGGCAGAGATGATGTGGATCAGTGTTTATCAGCGAAAATCAGCGGTAAAGGTTTTTGATTTTCTCCGTGCCTCCGCGTCTCCGTGGTGGATTTTGGTTTTTGGTTGTGGCTCCGCTACGCCGTGTCTCCGTGATGGGTTTTGGTTTTTGATTGCAGCCCGGTTGCGCTTTGCTGAAACGGTCTTCCTACGTGCTGTTTGCGATTTCGCGAACCGCCTCCACGATCAACTCCGGCTCGTCGAACTGCACCCAATGGGCGCTCTTGCCGGCCACAATGTGTTTGCCGCGCGAGGAATGATTGGCGATGGCTGCATGGCTGGCCAGGATTTGCGGAGGTTGATGGACGCCAGAAATCACCGTAACTGGGATGCAAGGAGGGATAACGCATCCCGCCGCTTCTTGCGCGCATCGGGGCAACGCGCGAACCTGATTGGCCATGGTCCAGAAAAACTTAGGGGAACTCCAATGCACGCGGATGAGGCGTCGCACCTTGAGGGGCAGCTTGATCAATTCATGCAAGATTCGTTGTCCCGTTTGCGTGGTGTGCGCCGCGGCCCGCAGGAACCTCGAAGGTTCACGGTCGCCAATCCGGAACAACCAAAGTAAAAAACGGGACACGCCCAAGGCTGCCAGAATTCCAGCGGCACGGGTGAACCAAACTGCGCGAAACAGCCTGAGACGCTGCCCAACCGTTGGCTGTGCCCACTCTTCGGGAGTAAGGGGGTCAACCAGCACTACTCCAGCGATTTGGTTTGATTCCGTATTACCCTGGGCAAAGTCTTGTATGTAAGCCAACAGCACATAAGCTCCAAAGGAATGTGCTACCAGAATGTAAGGCTTTGCAACGTTCAACCGTTCCAGTGTCGCATGAAGATCGTTGGCCAAAGCCCGAAGGGACGGGGCACGACCAGCCGCGGCGCTCCAGCCCAGCCCGGCGCGATCATAAGAATATGTTGCCATCAAGGCTGCTAATTGCGGTTGGACCAAACTCCAATTGAGGCAGCTATTCGAAATGCCAGCTTCAAGAACCACAGCGGGATGTCCTGTACCCATGGCCAATGCGTGTAATTGGCAACCGGACGTGCCAACCAACTCGCCAGGAGGAGGAAAATTGTGAGCATCCCGCCGGCTGCACACAGCCTGGTAGATCGCCTGAAGTCCTAACACAACCACGGCAATCATCACGAATGTCATAAGCGCGCTGTCCCTAATTTTATCGGCAACTTCGAATCTTTGGCCGGGTTCAATTAAAGAAGAGTGTGTATTTGCGAAATCTGGTAATTGTCTTCACCACAGCCGAGGGCGCTGTGCCACACGTTGCTTTGGAGCTTTCCCAGGGATGAAACTCGAGTTGCTATTGCGTTCCTGGCGTCTTTTGCGATGAAATAGCTTTAGTGGGTCCGAAATAAGGGGAAGCAGTCATGAAGAAGTTGCAGTATGGGTTCGCAGCGTTTGTATGTCTTTTGGCCTCATCAGCTTGGGCCGACTCCTTGGAACTTAAAAACGGCAGCCTTATCAAAGGCACTTATGTAGGCGGCACAGAGAGTCAGATCAGCTTTCGCGTTGGCTCAAGTGTGCAGCAATATGATGTAGCCGACATAGTGTCGATTAAATTTGAATCGTCCGACACCTCACGTTCTAGCAACGAGCCCGGCTTTGCGAAAAGAGACGACCGTGACTCGCGGCGCAATCGGGACTCGCAAAGAGACGACACACAACGAGGTGATTCCCAAAGAGATGAGGAACCCTCATTTGCCCAGCGACGGCAATCCTATTCAAACTCTAACTCAGGCAATGTCACCGTACCCATGGGGACGCGCCTGATGGTGCGCACCATCGATGCCATCGATTCAGACAAGAACCGGGTGGGCGACAAGTTTTCCGCAACCTTGGAGCAACCTCTATATGTGAATGATGTGCTGGTGGCCTCGAAGGGCGCAGATATTTACGGGCGGCTCGACGAAGCGAAAGGAGCTGGACACATCGAAGGCAAGTCGCAGCTCAAGTTGTCACTGACCGGCATTGTGATCAACGGGCAAACTGTTCCGCTCTCCACCGGCGATTACGAACTCTCAGGCAAATCGCGCGGAGCCAACACTGCCAAGAAGGTTGGTGGAGGCGCAGCGGTAGGCGCTGTGGTGGGAGCTATTGTTGGAGGCGGAAAAGGCGCAGCCATCGGCGCAGGTGTAGGAGCCGGCGCCGGAACGGCCGTACAGGTCATGACTAAGGGTGAGCAAGTACATGTTCCAAGTGAAACGTTGTTGGAATTCGCCCTAGACCAACCGGTTACCCTGCCGACATCGCAAGGGACACAAAACCGCTGAGGAACAACACCGATCCTTAGTCTTACAGGCTAGGTGGCTGGAATACCTGAACGGCTTCAGGACGAAACAAAGGGCTGAGGATCGTTGCGGTTCGGCTGTCCGGTTCCAGGAACTGAAAGCCGTAATTCGAGCCGTGGCGATTTTTGACCTGAGCTTTTAGAGTGCTGGCCGGCGCAGGGTTCGAAACCGAAATCTCAACGGATACCACTTGGCCTATCTCCAACTCTGCGGCCGGCAACAGCGATCCAATACCACCCTTTCCGACCACCTTACAGCGACCGTAGACGGCAAAGTCGTGCCCCTCGACGCGATAGCGGACACAAAGTCTCTGATCGCAGCCGTAGCGAATGTACTTCCGCTCTGTTCTTGCAGAGTTCAACATACGCAGGTATTAGATAAGCCAATAGTTTGGTGTGTAAGAACATCTGTCCACAAGTGACGGTGGCGTATGACCCTTGGTCACCTCATTTTCATGAGTGTTGGCGGTTGAACGAAGATGAATTTCGACACTACGGGCGAGATCAAAACAAAGCTCGATTGGAGCGCGAATATGCGTTTATGAGACTGATTATAGGCATCTGCTGCGCTCATTATCGCAAATTTCATAGATTACCTGTAAATTCCCGAAATGGAACGCATGTTCCGGATGTTCCCCCATCGTGGCGGAAAATCCTTTCCTGTCATGCATCTTTTCACTATACTTTCCTCACCCGTGAGACAACCAATTACAGTAGAACACTTTGGAAGACGGGTCTGTGTGCTGTTCTTCGCCCTAAGCTGGGCAATGACCTATGGCCAAGCTTCCATTCCTGTTCGCCCGCAGGAGCAATCCGGAACCAGTCAATCCTCCATGCCCGATCCATGCAGCCACGAACTGCCACAATCCAATCTTCGTCGCGTTCCCGAGCAGAATGAAAGGAAAGAGTCGGCTGCGCTTCTGGGGAGGGTGCGAAGCCCCGCGAAAATAGTGCTGCCAGATGTCCAAGTGGAATTGATTCCGGTCGAAGCAGGGGCGCCCGCAAGCGGCAAGAGTGACCGGGATGGGATCATCCGTATCACCCGGATTGTGCCCGGTACGTATCAAGTCACTTTTAGATCACCTAATTTCAAATGTTTGGCACAACCGGTGAAATTCAACGCGGGCGAAGCGGTGGTAGCCGAGGTCATTTTGGATCCTGAAGTTAATCCTGATCCCAATGCGCGCCAGATCCCTGAACAGGGTGGAACGCCAACCTATGCATCCTCAGGCTGGCAAGAGATTCTTCGGCCTCCGATCCCGGAAATAATGGAAGAACTGCACCTCGTACCTTCAAAGGTGTACATGGCTCCCGATCCAGACCGGTGGAACCCGGACCCGAATCCAGATCGCGATCTGCCCAGAGGAATGCCTGAATGGGCAAGATACGAGAGGCGCAAGGGTGAATTTCCTTATGCTCCCAGGAATCATTGGTGGGACCCCTTCAATATCAACAGGCTCAAAGGCGACAAACCCATCATGGGACAGAATGTCTTCTTCAATTTCACCGGTACCAGCACCACAGCCCTGGATGTCCGCCGTCTTTTTGTTCCCAGCGGCGTTTCAGCAGCGAATCCTGGCAACAGCCAATTTTTTGGCAGGTCCGCCCAGGTTTTTTTAGAAGAAACGGTGCGCGCCTCCTTTGATCTGTTCAAGGGTGACACCAGCTTCAAGCCAGTCGATTGGCGTGTGAGGCTCACTCCGGCCTTTAACGTCAACCAGCTTTGGGCCAGGGAGCAGGGCATTGTGAATATCGACGTGCGCGAGGGCACGTCTCGTAATGATGGTCATGTTGGCTTGCAAGAGGCGTTCGTGGAGAAGAAGATCCACGACCTGAGTCCCAACTACGACTTTGTCTCGATCCGGGTTGGCATTCAACAATTCAGCAGCGACTTCCGGGGCCTGCTGTTCTCGCAAGAACAGCCGGGCGTCCGCGTCTTTGGGAACTTGCAGTCCAATCGCCTGCAATATAATGCCGCTTACTTCTTCTTCCTGGAAAAGGACACCAACAGTGGATTAAATACTTTAAACAGCCGTCACCAGCAGGTGGCAATTGCCAACTTTTATTGGCAGGACTTTTTATTCAAGGGATATACCACCCAGTTCAGTTACCACTTCAACAAAGATGATGCCAGCCGGCACTTTGATGAAAACGGTTTCCTCGTCAGGCCGGCGCCGATTGGGAATGTGCAGCCGCACAGCGTCAAGGCGCATTATATTGGATGGACCAGCAACGGCCACATTGGCAGGGTCAACGTAAGCCACGCTTTTTATCAAGCATTAGGCCATGAAAGCATCAACTTGTTCGACCCTAACCGCAAGCGTGACTATATCAACGCGCAGTTAGCGGCGTTGGAATTGTCCGTGGACTACGATTGGGTCCGCCTGCACACTTCGGGTTTCTTTGCCTCTGGCGATAATAAACCGAACGACGGCTTTGCCCGGGGATTCGATTCCATTAGCGAGTCGCAATCGTTTGCTGGGGGGATCTTCAGCTTTTTCAATCGTGAGGGAATCCGGCTGACGGGCACGGGAGTGGCCCTGGTTGCACCCGATAGCTTTCTTCCCAACTTGCGGTCCAGCAAAGAAGAAGGCCAATCCAACTTTGTGAATCCCGGCATTTTGCTGGTGAATGCGGGCGCGGATTTCAATTTGACCACGACGCTGCGCGCAGTCACCAACGTAAACTATATGCGCTTCAACCACCCGGAGTCGCTGCAATTGCTACTGTTCCAATCGCACATCGACGAGAGCATTGGGACGGACTACAGTGTGGGCGTCGTCTATCGTCCAAAGCTTTCGGAGAATATCGTAGTGACCAGTGGGGTGGCAGCGTTAACGCCTGGCTTGGGGTTGCGCCAGATTTATACCAGTAAGACGCTGGTCTCCGGGTTTACGACTGTGCGGTTTAAGTTTTGAACGAAAAACGTTTTACCGCTGATTTACACCGATAAACGCGGATAAGAGAATTTGGAATCGGCCACGTGAATCTTTGAACTGGGAAGATGATTTTTCATGAGAATTGCCAAGAACCCTCGCTCCTGGTCTGTGCTGTCTTTGGCCTCGTTTGTTTCTTTGCTGCTCTGTTGCCTGTTCTCGCTGGGATGGACAAAGCCATCGCAATCTCAGGAGCAAAAGCCTCCCTTGGGCTTAGGGGATACAAAAGAGACGGCTGCCGAGAACAGCTACGGCTGCAAAACCTGCCATAGGTCTGTCGACGAAGAAACCATGCATCCAACCAGATCGTTTCGGCTGGGATGCACCTCTTGCCACGGCGGTGATGCAACGGTAGAGCTAAAAGAAGGGGTCAAGAGAGGGACACCAGAATACGACAAACTCGAAAAAGACGCTCACGTGGTGGTCCCTTTCAGCGAGTTGCACCAATCGGCAAATCCGCCTCGCGCTTACGCCGATTGGATGAAGCGCAGCAAAGAATACATCCAGTTCGTAAATCCCGGAGACCTGCGGGTTGCGGACCAGACTTGTGGCGGCTCAAGCTGTCATAGTGAAGAGGTACACCGGGTCCGCACCAGCATGATGACCCATGGCGCCATGCTGTATGCAGCAGCGCTTTACAACAACGGCGCTTTCCCCTACAAAGATGCTCACTTTGGCCAGAGTTATGGCGACGACGGGACACCACAAGCCATCGAGACAGTGCCCAAACCTAGCGATAAAGATATCCAAAAAAAGGGAATTCTGCCCCGCCTGATCCCATTGGAGCGATGGGAGGTCTCGCAACCAAGCAACGTCCTGCGAGTCTTCGAGCGAGGCGGTGGTCAGCGGGAAGAAGTGGGAAACCCCCAGGACGAAGACCAGCCGGGCCGCCCCGATGCCAAGCTGAGCGATCGCGGCTTTGGGACGTTACTGCGCACCGATCCGGTTTTTCTGGGCCTGCAGAAGACCCGCCTGTTCGACCCACTCCTTTCCTTTCCAGGAACCAACGATCATCCAGGAGACTATCGTGGAAGCGGTTGCACCGGCTGCCATGTGATTTACGCCAATGATCGTGACCCGGAACATTCCGGACCTTATGCTAAGTCAGGAAATAGAGGCCAAACCGAAACAGTTGATTTAACCATCCGAAACCATCCCAACGGAACCATAAACGACGAATCAGGCCACCCAATTCGGCACGAGTTCACTAAGATCATTCCTTCCAGCCAGTGCATGGTTTGCCATGTTCACCCCGGCACCAACATGGTCGCCTCCTATTTTGGCTATACCTGGTGGGACAACGAGGTGGATGGTAAAAAGATGTATCCTCCATACCAAAAGAACCCCACCGAACAGGAATATCACGACGCTCACGAGAGAAACCCAGAGGGTTCTGCAGCCAAAGGTTTGTGGAATGCCGCAACAAAAGAAGGACCTGAGTTCCTGCGAAATGTAGGAGATCCAGTCTTCAATAAAGGTCTTCAACACACCCGGTTCGGCGATTTTCACAGCCATGGATGGGTCTTTCGCAAGGTATACAAGCAGGATCGGTACGGCCATTTGCTGGACGAAAATGATAATCCAATCGATTTTGATAAGCCGGATAAATTTGATAATGCCGTGCCCCTGAAAGATATCCACCTGGAAAAGGGAATGCACTGTATTGATTGCCATTTCAACCAGGATGTGCATGGAAACCGGAAGCTCTATGGAGAGACCCGGAATGCCATTGAGATTGCCTGCATTGATTGCCACGGAACCATCCAAAGCTACGCCACGCTCTCCACCAGCGGCCCGGCTGCTCCCGAAGGCGGCGCCAAGATGCAGGCCATGAGAACGCCTTGGAAAGAGCTGCGCTTCTATTGGAAAGGAAACAAGCTTTTCCAGCGGTCGTCGGTCGAACAAGGCCGCGAGTGGGAGGTGGTGCAGGTCAAAGATGTTATCGATCCTGACAATAAAGAGCATTACAACCCCAGGGCGAGGGTAGCCAAGCTGTTGGCCAAAGATGGAAGCCCTGTGAGCGCAGCCCCCGCCCAGTCCGACGAGGAACAAAGACTCGCGCATTCCATGAACAGGATGACCTGCGTGAGCTGCCATAGCTCTTGGACGACCACCTGCTTTGGCTGTCACCTGCCCATGACCGCCAACCAACGTATGCCCATGCTGCAGAACGAAGGCACGCTGACCCGCAACTACATCGAATACGACTTCCAGGTATTGCGCAACGACATGTACATGCTGGGTATCGATGGCACGGTTACCGGGAACAAAGTCGCTCCGATACGTTCTGCCTGCGCCGTAGTGGTAAGCTCCCAGAATCAAAACCGCGACTGGATCTACTACGGCCAGCAGACGATTTCCGCCGAAGGCTTCAGCGGCACGGCCTTCAGTCCGTATGTTCCTCACACGGTCCGGGCCAAGGAAACACGAGGCTGCACCGATTGTCACGTATCCAGCGAAAACGATAACAATGCCTGGATGGCCCAATTGCTGCTCCAGGGCACAAACTTCCTGAACTATCTTGGACGCTATGCTTACGTAGCTACCGGAAAAAACGGCTTCGCTGCGATTGCCTTTGCCGAACTCAAGGAACCAGAGGCGGTGATCGGCAGTGACCTGCACGAAATCGCCTATCCGAACAATTTCACGGCACATCACGACAGAGGCCAGCGGCTCAGACAGGCCTACGAACACGCAGGCAAAGAAGTCCTGGATGTCCAGTTGCGTGGGGAATATCTCTATGCTGCCATGGGCAAAGGGGGATTGCGTGTCTATGACGTTGCCAACATCGAAAACAAGGACTTTTCCCAACGCATGATCACGGCTCCGGTGTCTCGGTGGGGACAGAAGTTTTTTGTAAACACTAAATATGCCATGGCTATAGCTGCTCCCAGCACCACGGCGGTTGATCCCACTCGCGAACGTGCCATGGTGGTGAGAGACAAGATCGTTGATGGAGAGCTTGTGCTGGAGAACGGCAAGCCAGTCAGAGAACCCTATCCGGTCAACGAAGAGGGTGACTATCAGCATTCTAAAGATGGAAAGCCGCTGCCACTGGTTCCTCTACTGTATGGCTTTCTTTATGTTGCCGACAAGGAGGAAGGATTAGTTGTTATTGGGACTCCGCCAAAGACTGAGACGTCTGCGGAAAAGAAAGAGGCTTCTGCAAAGCATAAGAAGCCTCTCGGCGTTTCAACGCTCCTGGATGGAGAACCACGCAACAACTTCTTAGAACGTGCTACTCTTAATCTAAAAGACGATCGCGGCGCACCTCTAAAATCATTCCTTAAAGGCAAACTCAAAGATAAAGATGAAGAGGTTAGCCTCGCGGGTGCCCGGCGCATCACGATCGCTGGACACTATGCCTATATACTCTGCAATGCTGGATTAGTGGTGGTCGATATAGCTGATCCTCTGCGCCCTCAGATTACCGATCACCTTGAGCTCAATGATCCCCGTGGCCTCGGAATCCAATTCCGTTATGGCTTTGTTGTGGACCGTGAAGGCATGAAAGTTTTAGACGTCACGAATCTGGCCCATCCGCGTCTCATTCCCGGAGTCAATGTGGCCTTTGCCGATGCCAGAAATATCACTGTCTCGCGCACCTATGCTTACATAGCAGCAGGCAAAGAAGGCATGGGGATCGTCGACATTGAAAAACCGGAACACCCAAAGCTATTCAAAAAGTTTACGGCCAATGGAAAACCGAAAGAACCCAACGACATCCTGCAAGATACCAACGATATCAAGGTCGGCATGGTCAGTTCCAGCCAGTTTGCATTGGTTGCGGATGGAAAAGCAGGATTTAAAGTAATCCAGCTATTCTCGCCCGATACCTCTCCAGGGTTCTACGGCTTCGCTCCTGAACCATATCCGATGCTGATTGCCAAATATCAGACTCATGGCCGAGCCCTGGCCGTTTCACGAGGAGTAGACCGCGACCGCGCAGTAGACGAAAGCGGTAACCAACTCTCCGTCTTTGGCAGACGCGGGTCCCGTCCTTTCAACGAAGGGGAGATGCGGAAAATGTATATGTGCAATAAAGACATGGCCTTGCGAGGATTATGCGCGGAAGGTGAGGTCTATACCGTCACCAATGACCCATACCGCCCAATTGCAACCCCGGCAGGGCAGACTGCTTCTACGGCTCAATCACGTCGCTGAGGTCACCTTTGTCATTCAAGGCCGTTCTGTGGCCGAAGATTCCCCTGTGGTACCGATGCACTCCGATGTCAGCTTGGAGGCAATCTCAATTTCTGAAAGGTGTATTTAGGCGGATATTTACGTGGCGGGCTGGCGCCGTCGTTCCAATCGTGATATTGATGGCACAGGAAGCAACTATTTTCTGCATGTCCGGCATGATCTGGATTCCCGTTGTGGCAGGTTTCACAGGACTTGATGAGTGGAAGTTTCACATCGGGAATGTCTCGATCGACAACCGGCGTATCCTGGCAACAACTCGGAACGGGGGGCAGATCGCCGTGACACGATCCACAGGTAAAGGCTATATGGGCTTCGTGGCTAAAAATTGAATGAGGCATCTGGCGTGGCTGGAGGTTAATTCGTTTCACGATAGGAAGATTCTCCAACTTCGGCTCCCTGGATAAGGGAGAATTCGCATCAGTTTGATGGCATTGCTTACACTGCTGCTGCAAAACGATTTCGGCTCGCTCCACGTTCTTCTGCCGCATTTCAGGAGTTAACGACGGCAGATCCCCCTGTTCTGGAATTCTCGGCTGTGAAGGATTGCCTGGGCAGGGTTGCTCGGCTGGGCAGAATCGCTTGGACAAGGCTGCGCAATCAGGAGAGCAGCCGCAATTTGGCTTGGAGTCCTTATCCTTATATTTGGTCTCAACGACATCGTGAAGATTACCCAATTCTTGTTTCAGATATTCACGATAACGATCCTCTTCGTTTGAATCGATTTTAGGGTTAGGGAAAGAGTGAAGGAAAGATTTAGGGTGAGGAACCGATTCCTTAAACCGGCAATCGAACTGCAGGTTATGGCAGTCGGCGCAATTGTTCTCGTATGTGGGCATGCTCATGATCTCGCGTCCGGCATCAGCATGCAGGCGCTGCCCAAGACTGGGCATTTTCTGGTTCTTCGAGGATGAGGCGAGCCGGTAGTTCCAGTCATCATCGTCTTTCGCAATGATCGGGCGATGGCAATCGGAGCACTGCAACGTAACGGGGTCCGTCTTCCCGTTGACGCTTAACATAGGACCAACATGCTTGGCGTGGTGGAAAACGAGGTTGAGAGGGACAAACTCTTTCTTGATGATGGCTATTCTCTCGCTGGTGGCCTTAAACTCAGGATGAGCGCCATCGACCCCCGGTTCTGTGCCGTTGAATTTGTGAATATAGCGCGCTCCTGCCGGATGGACGTCGACAACTAGTTGCACGTTTGCCTTCCTGACTGCCTCATCAAGATCCTTGTGACAATTTACGCAGGCGCGATCCTGCACATGGCTGAGTCGAAATAATGCGTCGTGCCCTTGATGCTCCACATGGCAAGAAGCGCACGCCGGGGCAGGAGGCTGATTGCCTTGATGGTGTACAGGCGCTTCGTGGCAGGCGAGGCACGCCTCGTCCGTAGGCGCGCGCATGAGTTGCTTAAAGAATCCCACTGGCTTGGTATTGTTTTCGCCTTCTCCATGGCAAAATTCGCATTTTTCGGCGATGAACGCATGGGCGGAGGCAACCGGTCCCTTGCTGTAGATGACGCGCCTGTCCTTGTAGGGAGCAGCAGCCAGAAGCGTCAAAAGCGCGACGATAGGGATTCCCCATCCCAACCACTTGCGCCATAGAGCGAACGGGGGCCGCCGATGAACATAGCCTGGCTCGTGCCGGGTACCCAGAGTCTTGGGAGTTCGATTTTTCACGCTTCGCATCCTTTAGAGATAGTGGAGCGCCATGACGGCATGGATTGCTCCCAAAACTATTACCAAGGCGGACAGTGGAACATGCACCAACAACCATCCGTGAAGAACGCGATGCATGATGGTTTGCCGGTCAAGGTCACGCTTTTCCTGACAAATCTCTTCTAAGTGATTGACGGCTTCGACAATTTCCAGCGCCATGTCTGAGCGCAAAGCAGTAAAAAACTCCTTCGCGGTGCGCTCACTACACAGCTTGTGGCCATACACAAACCTCTTAGCAAGATAGGGCCTGATGGCTGTATCGTAGCTCTGTATTAACTCATCGTCATCGGTTGCAGCTGTACTGACCGAAGATGCGACGGCTGCCAGCGTGCCGCCCCCCTGGGTTTCCTCAGGCCGCGAGTTCGCAAGGGGCGACAGCTTGCGAAATGAAGCGATCGCCCTTTCTGCTTCTTCGCCTAGCTTTTCCATTACCTCATCGATGTTGTAGTAGATCGACTCCATCGCAACACGCTGCGTCATCAAGCGCGGCATGAAATGCTGCAAGAAAGCACCCAGCACGCCTGTGACAATTACCAGGGTAAAAGCCCACATCAGGATCCGGGTCAAGCCATATCCGAAATGCAGGCCACCGCCATGGAAAAATATGAGGGGATAGCTTAGTAGCCCCACCCAAAGATGGCCCTTCATCCACCATTGAGGGCTTTTGAATCGCTGGCTGCGGCTCTTTTTTCGCCGCCATAATAAAAATGCAAACCACATCATGAGGTATCCGAGGACACCGAAAATAATGCCGGGAATGGTGCCGCCCGATGGTCCGTACAAGGCGAAGTAGGAGTAAAACCCATAGGCAATCGCGGCTATGAGCAATGCGATGCCTGTCACAATGATCCACAGACGATGCGAACGATCAACCAGCAATTAGCTTCTCCGGCTTGAGGATTGTGGGTTGCGCACACTACGAAATTCGGCGGCTGAATACCGGTGGGCCGCATCATGAGGGCAAGCATAGACGCAACTGGGCACTTTGTAATCGGGGCAAAGATCGCAACTATTGGCCTTAGCTTGCAAGTCGAACCTCTTGGAACCATCCTCCAAAAACTCAAAGGGCACGATCTTGCCTTTTTCGTCAATGATCTTGATATTGCCGTAGGGGCAGTGAGCCGCGCATTGCCCACAGCCCACGCATTTGTCCTTATGAATGATCACGGCCTTGGATTCTTTACTATAGTCGCGGGTGATGGCATCCCAATGACAGACCATGCAAAGCGGATCATGGCAATGGCGGCAGGCGCTGGCCACCAGGTAATTGTCCACCCGGAGCCCGTCGCGGATTAGACGGGTTGTTCCTTGATGCGTTTCCGCGCAAGCGATCACGCACTGGTCGCAGCGTGTGCACTTATCTAGGTCCAGCACCAACATGCTTTCGGCTTCTTCCAAGCCTGCTTCCGCTTCCGCTGGTTCCACGGCAGGGCCGCCAAAATGACATAGTTTTTCTTGATTTTCCTGCACATGCCGTTCGACCTCACGCAGCAGGTCCTGGCGTATTGTGGGAAATTGATGCATCATCTTCTGAAATGATTCCCCATCGATGCGGATGGCTTCTACATGATGCAGGGCCGTGCAGGTAGCATGATGGATTTTATCGCTGAGCAGCGACATTTCCCCGAAATGGTTTCCCGGGCCTAGATAGGCAAGCACAAACTGGCTGCCTCGATGTTTGCAACTGACTTTCACAAAGCCAAGAGAGACGAGATAGAATGCATCGGCGGGCGTTCCTTCCTCGAAGATCATCTCGCCGGGATTGAAGCACACCCTCTTCGCACCCTGGCGGAGACCGTCAGCAAACTCTCTGGTCAGGGAGGCAAAAAGCTTGTTGTCCTTGACCAGCAGATCCAGAGCCCGCTCTCGGTATTGTTCGTCCAATTGATCGCGGAACCTGTAATTCCGCACCATCTCTAGCACATTGCGCAGCATCTCCAGCACTACGCAATCCGTCTTGGCAATTGCGCTTGCTGAACGCGGATAACAATTGAGGCAGCTCATTTCGCCCGTCAATTCCTGTGGCTCAAGCGTGCGCAGAAATTCTCCCAATGGACCGGCTTTTTGCGCTTCTTCAGGATCGCGCGGTCGCATGAAGATATCGACATTCCCCTGCTCGATAAAAAAGGCGGTATGGCCGGGGCTGCCTTCAGTAAAAAGTGGTGTGCCCCGCTCAATCTTGCGGCGCACCACGCAGCTAAGGTTTTGCTCAAGAAATTTCTTGGAGAGATGTTGGAATGCTGGATATTGTCGCAAATCCTGCACTCCAACCTTCTGGCCACGCTTTAACAATGCCTGGCTTTGCGCAGAATAGGTTTGTGGAATAGGACCGGCAGATGTCTTCTTCGCTGTCGCTTCATCATGGATGTAAGCGGGCGAGTTGGCGGCGTTGGTAATGGCAGTCGTTGGACAGGCAATCACGCAGGCCCCGCATGAGACGCATCCAGAGGAATGCATGGGTTTGCCCATGCCAAAGGTGATTCGCGCCGCGTGTCCTTTGCCTTCCCGCGCGATTACGTAGTGCCCCTCGTCGGCACAGGCGCGAATGCAACGGTCACAAAGAATGCAGGCATCATGGTCGACGCGAATGGGAGATGAGGACTCATCTAACGGTGCAGGGCCTCCGGGTTTATGACGGTGGTACGGAAACTTAGATACCTCCAGATCTCGAACCAACGTCTCCAACTCGCACTCCAGTTGGCGTTCGGGCTTAACACAGGGTTGAGGATGCTCTGACATCAGAAGCTGGAGTATAGTTTTGCGCGCCGCCTTTACTTCTTCGGTATTGGTTTGAATCACGAGGTCGGGATCATTAGGATTGGTCTTGCCCACATTTACTTCCGCTTTCAACATGCAGGCGGCGGTATAGAACCTGCCTTTCACATCGACGATACACATCCTGCATACACCGACCGGAGTCCTGTCTTGCTCGTGGCAGAGCACAGGAATATCAATTTTCTTGCCCCAAGCGAGTTTCAGGATAGGAGTTCCGGCGGGAACAAACATGGTTTCTCCATCGAGTATCAGATGGACCATAACAGGGGGCTGTGTAGAGGTGCTCATCTCCTCCCCTCTCTGAAACAGATTTCCGCGCGACACTTGCGATCTAAGAGATGATCGTCCACTTCCTTAGAAAAATGATGGAGCACTGACTGAATAGGTGCCGGGAGTATCTGGCCTAACCCGCAGAGGGAGCCAAATTTCATAGCGTGAGAAAGCTCGTTGACCAGCTTCCGATCGTCGTCCTGGCATTCGCCCCGGGTCCAACGCTCCAGGATTTGCACCATCTGTTGCGACCCGATACGGCAGGGAACGCATTTTCCACATGACTCATTGCGATAGAAGCGCACGGCGTTGAGAGCCATATCCAACATGCAAGCGCGGTCGCTGCACACCACGATGGCCGAGGAACCAAGCATGGAACCAGCATCCTGAAGCGGTTTCCAATCCATCGGCAGATCGGCCATGGAGGCCGGCAAATACCCGGAGGAGGGGCCGGAAGGAGCAAAAGCCAGAAGCTCACGGTTATCGCGGATGCCGCGGCCGTATTGCTCTCCATAAATCAAATCCTTAAACTTGATTCCCATGGGAACTTCGTAGATTCCAGGCTGGCGCACGTCCCCGGAAATACCAATGAACTTCAATCCCTTAGCCCCGTTTTCGCCATAAGTATGGAGCCAGGCAGCTCCACGAGCAGCGATGGCTGCAGCAAAAGCCAATGTCTCCACGTTATTCACAACCGTGGGCTTTCTCCAAAGACCTTCATCTACCAGAAGGGGAGGAATAGGAATAGGACAGCGATTGCGAGGTTCGGCGCGATTGCCTTCGATGGCTTCCAGCAAGGCTGACTCCTCGCCGCATATATATCCTCCGGGGCTAACGAAAAGCTCCAGGTGGAAAGTTAATCCCGTATCCAGGATGTTTTGCCCAATCAATCTTTCCCGCTGGCACCGCTTCAACTCAGCCTGCAGGATCGCGATCTGGTCTTTATACTCGTGGCGAATATAGAGGTACCCCTGCTTGGCGCCAACACACAACCCTCCCAGAATCATCCCTTCAATCACCAAATGGGGCAAATGCGTGAGAATAAAACGGTCTTTAATGGTTCCGGGCTCACTCTCATCGGCGTTGCAGACGAAGTATTTTTCTCCAGGAGGCCATCCGCGCACCCTGCTCCATTTCCTGAACGTGGGAAACCCAGCCCCGCCCAGTCCACGCAGCCCCGCTGTCTCAAGTTCATGAAGCAGCTCATCGCCCTTGCGTTGGGAATCTTCTGCAAAGTTTTTGGCAAACGTTTTTAGAAAAGCATAAGGACTGTGTCCAACATAAGGATCGATTTCCAGCTTTCTCGTTGGCTTCTCTAGAATCTGCGGTGAAGGAGATCCCTTTTCGTCATCGAATGTTTGGGCAGCAAGCGCTTCCTTCACAACCGGGATAATCTGTTCTGAAGACGCCTTATCGTAATAGCCTTCGCCGATCGCAACGACCGGCGCTTGATCGCACCTGCCTAAGCACGAGACGTTCCCGATAATCAGGTTTTCCTTCGAAACTCCCTGGAATTGTTGCTGAAGGTCCTTCTGCAACTCTCGTGATCGCCGCAGGTGGCACGTCATATCGTCGCAAACTTTGACTTCAACCCTTGCGGGGGGCTGAAGGCGGAAATGAGGATAGTAGCTGGCTATGGCGTGAATATCGCGCTTATGGAGCTTTAGCTTGCCTGCGACCCTCTCTAACTCCATCGTCGGTAGGTAGCCAAACGTCCGCTGGACGTGCTTGAGTTCTTCGTAGATTCCGTCTGTGCTATGCGGAATAGGAGCCAGGCTGGAGAGGATTGGGGCAGACACAAGGGCCTTTCTCTGATGAAACAGTTTAAGCGGCAAAACTGCAAAGGGGGCTGGCGCGAAATATAACAAACATCCAGGTACATGTCTAGGGAAACAATCCCTTAGACTCCTTACACCCACAAAGGCGTATCAAAGTGGTCGCAAATTCCCATTACGGAACGTCACGGATGGAATCTTGAAAGCTGGGTTGCTCTGCTTACAGCCGGAAACCGGGTGTTTGCAGGAAATTTCCAAAACTTTGGCTTGCGCGCCACGCGGAATTCAAAATACACTTCCAGGCAGTCTCCTGAGGGAAATCATGACTCGACCGAAGATTTGGCCAAGGCCTGCCCATTTATGGGTGCTCGCAATCATTTTCCTGAGTTGCATTTCAGCGTTGCGAGTTTACGCCCAAGAGAAATCTCGCCGGCTGGAATCAAAATATAACGGTTCCGGCTCCTGCTCCGCATCTGGCTGCCACGGCGGAGCCCAGATTACAGATATCGATACACGTAAGACGACGGCCACCCATGTCTGGCAAAACGAATCTTTTATCTGGACGACGCAGGACCCGCATTTCAAAGCCTTCAGCACCTTGCAAACTACCCGTTCGAAGAAAATATGGCAAATTCTAAAAGAGTCAGCAAGACAGTCCGGGAACCAATCGAAATACAACGCGAGCCTCCCAGAAAATGAGCCTCAATGCCTGGGCTGCCACGCGCTCAAGCCTGAGCACGACCTGCAAGCGCGACTAGTCTTCCCCGAGGGGGTAAGCTGCGAAAGCTGTCATAGCGCCTCGTCCCTTTGGTTTGAGAGCCACTTCCAGCGTCAAAAGAACCAAAAGAATACAGATAGGTGCCTCAACACAACCAACACCGAAGCATCGATTCGATGTGGATTGTATCCCATGCGTGATGCTGTGAAACGCTCAGAAAGGTGCTTGGAATGCCATGTGGGTACGGAGAAATACGAAGTCGATCACGAGTTGATCGCCGCTGGTCATCCTGACCTGCTGTTTGAATTGGACATTTTCAGCGCCAGAATGCCCAGGCATTGGGCCACGCCTAACGAATTGCATGAAGTCTGCGACAACATGCCCAAAGACTCCAATTACGAGGCGCGCCTGTGGGCGGTTGGCCAGGCCGTTCAATTGCGCGAGGTTTTGAAACGGCTGGCCCGGCGTGCCGAGCGTGCGCAGGTTGCTTATGAAAAGAACCGCAAGGAGCCCCTGAAATGGCCGGAATTGTCGGAATTGGATTGTTTTAGCTGCCACCATAGCGTCTACAGCAATGCCGTCGATCCTGGGTATGATCGATATGCTCCAAATTCTCATCCCAAAGGATTCGATAGCTGGCGGCAAACGCGCGGATATGAGAACCGGGCGGCGGGTTCACCCCCGTGGAACAGCGCCCATTACTCCATCTTTCGCATCTTGCTGAAGGCCATTGATCGGGACGATCGCGATGAAAACACATTGGAGAACCAATGGCCGGACCTGTTGCAGGTGGCCAGCAGGCTGAATAGCTCGCCCGAAAATATTGCTGAAGTAGCCCAGAAATCCAGGGAAGCAGCCAACCTTGCCGCGAACCTGGTCGAAAAAGTTGCGAGCCGGTTTAAGCCAGCGCCCGAGGCAGACAAGCCTCTTCTGCGAAAGATTATGCTCCAGATTTCCGCAGGGGCGGTGGACATCGCCAACAAAGATACGCGCACCGCAGAGCAGGCATATATGGCCTTAGACAGCCTGTTCCGCAGTTACGCGGGAATCAAGACCGGAGAGCCTCTCGACAACAGCAAAGACGCTCCTCACAAACTAGTAGGTCGCAAGATTGAAGCGTTATATCAGCTATTTGACAATCCTTCCGCTTATGATGGCCGACGCTTCACTGAGGCCATGCAACAGGTCCACGATGCCTTGATGAACACCAGCGAAGTTGCTCTCAAGAAGCCCTCACAAAGTCGGATTGCGCGGAAACTTCAAATACGGCAACCGCACTCCGCGAATTGAAAATTGATCGGCGCGGATGGCTGTTGGGGCGGCAAAATTCACTGAGGCTTGGCCGGCGATGAAATCATCTTGCTCCACGCCGTCACCGCTGATTCCCAATCCTCCTGCCAATACGCCATTTTTGTAGAGCGGGACACTCCCCGGAAAGAAGACAATGCCGTTTGGGTTGACTCCGCCCACTTGCCGCCCGTTGGTGCATGGATTGGCGATATCGAATTGGTAGAGACTAAAAAATGGCCCAGGCTGCGTGCCATCGATTCCGGAAGGAAACAAGGGCTGAGCGCCAAAGCTCAGGGTGCGGTTGGTCACAGCGGTGCCTGCAGAGATGCCCGGAAGGTCCGCCGGATTGACGCCCGCGCTGCTGAAATAGACCATGTTACGGGCCTTGCCTACGGCAACATCGATGCTAAAGAT
>DASZEU010000156.1:0-20468 GCA_035940535.1 Candidatus Angelobacter sp. | reverse complement strand
GTTGCGATTCCGCAACCAGCGACAGACCTCCCGAGGTAAGTTCAACTGCCTTCTGTGCACAACCGCCGGATTTACCACCAGTGCCTTTGATGGATATGGGCTTCGCGGTCATCTGCCCGCTCGCCCGGCACCGTAGGCCTCCTATCCAGTTCTTGTCCATCGGCTCGCACTTTTGCTCCACGCTTCTTTCAGATGTGACCTCGCGGTCACACCCTTGCGTTTCGCTATCACTTCACCTCCATCAGGTTGTGAAGAGGACTTTCACCTCCAAGCTGTCGAACATGCTCGGCACACCAATCTTAAGGCCGGACATAATGTCCGGCCTTTTTGTTCCTGGGAAAGAATCTCGGCTGGCTTCAGATCCGCATGGGCATGATGATATAGCGGTATTTGTATTCACTATCAGGAGGCTCATCTGGGCGGAGTTGACCGGCTGACTGGGAATCTTTGAATTCGAAACGAATGTCGCCGGTGTTTACCACTTTCAGGAATTCAAGCAGATACTGCGAATTGAAGCCGATCATCATCGGGTCGCCTTCATAGCTGGTTTCCATGGAATCTTCCGATTCGCCTGTTTCGGTGTTGGAGGACGAAATCTTCAGCTCATTTTTTTCTAGCCGCAGGCGAATCGCGTTGGAACGCTCATCGGCGAACTGGGCGACGCGCTGGATTGCCCCGGAAAGTTCGTCGCAATGCACGGTGACTGCCTTATTGTTGTCGCGGGGCAATACCGCCTCGTAATTAGGAAATTGGCCGGTAAGCTGACGAGAGGTCAGCAGCCGACTGCCAATGCGGAAAAAGAGCGTAGATTCATCTCTGGCGAATTCTACCTCTTGAATTTCATTGTCACTGAGCAAGGAGCTTAATTCGGCCATGGCTTTCTTGGGGACCAAAACCTTCAGGTCACCGCTCACAGTCAGCTTGGAGTTATTGTGCTCAATGTGGGCCAGGCGGTGGCCATCCGTTGCCACCATGACAATGCTCTCCGGCTTTAACACCATAAGAGCACCGTTCAACGTGTAGCGCGACTCTTCATTGGAGATCGAGAAGATAGTCTTTGCAATCAGGTTGCGCACGACCTGGGCCGGCAGCTTGATGGCCGATTCGGAGGGAAACAGCGGCAGAGCGGGAAAATTGGCGCGAGCCATTCCGACCATCTTAGTGTTCGAACGCCCGCTGCGGATCTGAACCCAGTGGTTTTCCAAAAGCTTGATGGTGATGTCCCCCTCGCCAAGTAACTTCACGTAATCATGAAGTTTGCGGGCCGGTATGGTGCAGGAGCCATCTTTTTTAACTTTCGCTGGACAGGCTGTCCGCAAACTCAAATCCAAATCCGTCGCTGTGATCGAGAGCTTATCCCCTGCGGCCTCAAACAGAAAATTGGCAAGGATCGGAATGGTCGTCTTGCGTTCCACAACACCCTGCGTGGCCGTAAGCTCTTTCAATAGATTTGTCTTGCTGACTGTTATTTCCATTGCGGCTCCCGCCTCTATACCCGCGGAAGAAGGCATATTTTGCCCTCCTTGGAGTTCTTAGCTCTACCTTATCAAAACAATATAACTAAAAACAGTAGTAACAGCAGATGCCTGCGGAAAAGTGGGAATCAGGGGCAAACGCTTGACCTGCAAGCCTGTTTTCCAGGATTACCACTTGCAATTCAGGTACTCAACTCTGTGCTTGCTGTGAATCCCTGGTACCGGTTACAAATTCTAACCGTCTTATTACACCGTTTCCACAACCCGTGCACAGATTTTCACAAGGGAATCTCTGTTATATGGTGGAAAAGTTGTCCTCACAAAAATGCATTATTTGCCGATACGCCCTATTTCCACTAAGTATTCAGAGTCTCAGTTAGCTTATTCAAGAGCCTGTTCAAATCTTTGTCGGCCTGACGCTGCTCTTCAATTTTCTCGATGGAGTGCATGACCGTAGTGTGATGTTTTCCACCGAACTGCCGTCCGATCTCCGGCAAGGAAGCCTCGGTCATCTGCTTGGCCAAATACATCGCGATCTGCCGGGGAAATACAATTACGCGAGAGTTGCTCTTGACCTTAATTTCCGCCGCCCGCAGCCCAAACTCCTCTGCTACGGCCTTTTGAATCGCATCAATCGTAATCTTCCGTGCTTGAGAATCGATGAAATTTTTCAGCACCTGCTGGGCTGTCGACAGATTGACCTCGGCCCCGGTCAACGAGCAGTACGCCATCAAGCGAATCAGGGCCCCTTCCAGTTCGCGCACATTCGTGCGCACATTCGAAGCGATATACAAAGCGAGATCAGTACTGAGCACTACGCGCTCCGATTCAGCCTTCTTTTGCAGGATGGCGACCTTGGTTTCCAGGTCCGGCGGCTGAATATCGGCAATCAACCCCCACTCGAAGCGTGAGCGCAATCTGTCTTCGATCTCCGCTAACTCTTTGGGCGGGCGATCGCTGGCAATCACAATTTGCTTCATTGACTCATGGAGAGCGTTGAATGTGTGGAAAAACTCTTCCTGGGTCCGTTCTTTCTGCGCCAGGAATTGGATATCGTCGATACACAACACGTCAACGTTGCGGAACCTGTCACGGAAGCTGCTCATGCGGTCGTACCGCAAGGAGTTGATCATCTCGTTGGTGAACTTTTCGCTGGAGATGTAGCAAATGGAAGACTGAGGCTGCCGTCGTTTGACTTCGTGACCAATGGCTTGCATCAGGTGGGTCTTCCCCATACCAACGCCGCCATAGAGAAACAGCGGGTTATAGGCCTTGGAAGGTCTCTCGGCCACAGCCTGGGCAGCAGCATGGGCAAACTGATTTCCGGCGCCGGCCACGAACGCTTCAAACGTATATTTGGGATTGAGCTGTGCGGCTGAGTCCCAGTCAAAACGCTGTTGTTTTGCTGTTGCGGAAGCCGCTGGCGGAGCGGGTACGGAAGCCGGAGCAAATTTGCTATCGGGACGCGCCGACGTGGCAGAGGGATCTTCTTCAGCGGTGATGAACTTAACATCCTGGAACTCCGGAGCAATGGTATCGATCGCCTCCTGGATAAGATCGCCGAATTTTTCTCCGATGTGGCGGAACTCAGGCGTCGGTACGCGAATAAACAACACGGTGCCGTTTGCATGGCTGAACCGCGTGGGTTTTAACCATGTATCGTAAGAGTGCCGGCTGATCTTTTTTTCGAGGGCTCCCAGAATGCGGAGCCACGGATTCGCAATACCAGTAGCAGTTGACGTCGATGACAATGACATTGCTTGAAAGTTCCAATCGAACTGGTTCAGCTCGATTCATGAAAGTCGATTTTATGAAATCACTCTGTGAAGGCTTTCACAGAGCACCTGAACACCGCATGACCTCTGAACACTGCATGGTGCAACAACTTTTTTCTAGACTGGTCGGCATACTAGCACAGTCTCTGCCGTGTAAATGCGCCCAAGAAATAATTTTTTTAGCAACAGCCAAATCTGCTGCGAACCTACTGCATAAGAACGCCGCACACGAACAAAGTTGTTGCAAGCGTTGTGCAATTAGCGGTTCGTGCTGCGCATGAAACCGTTTTACGTCGACGAAAGTCGATGAACAGGAAAGCTCTTCTGCATCGTTGGAAAGATTTTTCGAGTACAAGTTTCATAAGTTTGTTGACGAACAAGAGATTCCTTGCTGCTGCTGGCGAATCGGATTAGGAGAAACTAAACGAGATCCGTGAGTTATTCAGCAACCCGTGTTCAAGAACTGGATTTTGCGAGTTTTCGGCTGAGTTTTGAGCCGCTATAGCACAGCAAGCCAAAATTCCTTTATACTTCTAGTTTGGCCTTTACATAAATTTCTTAGCAGGAGTTCCAGAGTTCAATGCCGAAGCGTACGTTCCAGCCCAACCGTCGCCGCCGTTCCAAGACGCACGGTTTTCGTACACGAATGAAAACAAAGAGTGGACAAGCCGTACTATCACGGCGGCGCGCCAAAGGGCGCAAGCGTGTCTCCGTAAAGCCCGGATTCCGCGAGTAGCCGGCCTGCAGGTTCTCTCGCCGTTGTATGCACGCCAAGATGTGAACCATAGCCAGAAACAACATGGACAGAAGTTCCCTAGAAGCTCGCGATTGCTGAAGCACGCAGATTTTCAAACTGTGTACCAAAAAGGCCGAAAATATTTTGCGGGGAACATAACGGCCTTTTATTGGCGCCGGAGCGATGATCAAGGTCCGCGCGTAGGCTTCACAGTGGGCAAAGTTCTGGGCGGCGCGGTGGAACGGAACCGAATACGGCGCCGGCTGCGGGCCATAGTGCGACGGCGACTCGCGATGCTCAGCCTGCCACTGGATATTGTTTTGCATCCCAGGAAATCCGTTGAGACGATCGAGTTTGTCCGGCTAGAGGCGGAGCTTGAGCAGATTTTTACCGCTCTGCAAAAAGGCACACCGCAGAAAGGAAGATCAGCATGAAATCGTTGGCGACTCTCGGTCTGAAATTTTACAAAGGCTTGATTTCTCCTGCTCTTCCGGTTTCCTGCCGTTATGTTCCGACCTGTTCGGAATATGCGGCGGAGGCGGTGGCGCGGCATGGAATTTTTTACGGCGGTGTTCTGGCATTGTGGCGCGTCCTGCGTTGTAATCCGTTGGTTCGCGGTGGATATGATCCCGTGCAGAAAGATTGATTGACCACTCTTGGCTGAATACTACAATCCGCAACAAGAACCGGGTGCTGAAAAGCGCCTGCTGCTGGTTTTGTTCATTAGCTTCATCGGCATCACCTTACTGCAGTTCTTCATGAAAGCTCCGCAGCAACCGCCGAAACCAGGGCCGGAACAGCAGCAGGCCCAGCCGTCGCCGTCTCCTGCCGGCACGCCGGTGGCGCCGCAGTCGTCAGCTACTCCTGCGAAGACTAAGCCTCCTGCTTCTAGTCTTCCAGTCAAACAGGCTTCCACCACGACCGAGACGGTCCTGGAAAACGACGTTTATCGGATCACCTTCACCAACCAAGGCGGGGTGATCAAATCGTGGATCCTCAAGGAATACAAAGACGATTTCGGAAAACCACTCGACATGGTGAATCCGGTCACGGCTCCCGTGGTCGGTTATCCGCTTTCGTTTTTTACCTACGACAAAGAGCTACAGAAAAAACTGAACGAGGTCCTGTATGTTCCCAGCGTTGTAGGCACGCAAAAGGGTCCAAATTCGCTGACTCTCGAGTACCGCGATGGAGACATGAGCAGTCGCAAGACATTTAAGCTGGACCGAGACCCAAAATCTTATGTCCTGAACATCGAGACTGAGGTGATGCACAATGACCGGCGCGTGCAGGCCTATCCGGCTTGGCCCGGTGGTTTTGGCGACCAGACCGTGCTCCCATCGTATGCTGGTACGAGAATCGATTGGAACCAAAACGGCAACATCACGCGGCAGGCCCCGCAGTCTGGGTGGTTCCTGACCGGCGGGAAGAAGTGGGTGGTAGGCGGACTGACGGTAAACGGTCCTTTTCAATGGGGCGCGGTCGTGGATCAATATTTCACCGCAGCCTTCATGCCTGAATCCCCCAAGGACTCCGTTCTGGTCACACTTCACCAACCCGTGGATATCCCCAGAAATCTCGATAAGCCGAACGAGTCCGAAAAAGACAAGGCATCTGTTTTGGGCTTGGCTATGGGTAATGCAGATGGTCTTACCCGAGAGCGCCTCTTTCTAGGGCCCAAACGTGTGGATCTCCTGGAGAAGACTCAGACCCAGGTATCGGGCGCCGACTTGCGCGGCATCGTGGACTTCGGGTTTTTCGGATTTATCTCCCGACCGCTGTTCTTGTGGTTAAAGTGGACGCACGACCACATGATTAGCAACTGGGGATGGGCGATTGCCTTCCTCACCTTGGTGATCACCATTGCCCTGCTGCCGTTGCGCATCTCCAGCATGAAATCAGCACTGAAGATGCAAAAGATCCAACCCCAAATCAAGGCCATTAACGAAAAATACAAGCGTTACGGCATCACCGATCCCCGGCGCGCCGGAATGCAGCAGGAAATGTCTGAGCTATACAAGAAAGAAGGCGTGAACCCTGTTGGCGGCTGCCTGCCCTTGCTGCTGCAAATGCCTTTTCTGTTTGCTTTTTATTCCATGCTGGGGAATGCAATCGAGCTGCGCCAGGCAAGTTGGTTATGGGTGCACAACCTGGCGGCTCCGGACCCGCTCCACATTTTGCCCATCGCCATTGCCATCACCATGTTTGTGACCCAGAAAAGCACTCCACAGGCAGGCATGGATCCCGCGCAGCAGAAAATGTTTGCTTTCATGACGCCCCTGATGATGGGAGTTATCAGTTGGAGCGTGGCCGCAGGGCTTGGAATTTACTGGGGACTCAGCAATATTTTGGGATGGCTCCAGCAGATCGCGATCAACCGGACCGAATTTGGGAAACAAGTTCGTAAAACTGTAGAGCGGCGGGCCACCCGCAAGAAGTAGCAAATTGTATAATCCGCATTTGGATATTTGTTTATGCTTCAGGACAAAGTCGCAACCGCCAAGAGAATCGACTCCTTTCTGAAGAACATTATTGCTTCGGGTGGATTCCGTCTCAAATATCGCATCACTGTGAATCCTCCATCATCCACTGAGCTTGCATCGCCAGAAATCCTGGTGGAATTAGCAGGGCCGGATAGCAGCCTGCTGCTGGAGCGAGGCGCCGAAATGCTGCGCTCCGTCGAGACGATCGTCCACGAATCGTTGCGCCTCCATCCCGAGGACCACGACAAGATCAGCTTTGATTGCCAGGGTTACCGGGCCGCTCGCCAGCAAGAATTGAAACTAGCTGCACAGGTTGCCGCCGAGCGTGTGCTCAAAGCTGGTGTCCCTTATTCATTTGCGCCTATGTCTTCGCGCGAGCGGCGATTGATCCATCTTGTCTTTCGCGACCACGAATCATTGACTACGCAAAGCGAAGGCGAGGGCATGAGAAGATACGTGGTGCTGTATCCCAAAGATTACAAACCAGCCAAGCCCGCTCGACGGTAGATAACTTTATGGAGCGCAGCCGCCCCGGCTGCGAATGTAATCTTGCAAGATTTTCTACAATGAAATCGTGAACCTGGATGATACCATTGTCGCCATCGCGACGCCGCCTGGGCAAGGTGGTGTCGGCGTGGTTCGGATTTCCGGTCCGGAGGCGCGACCGCTGGCGCAATCAATGCTGCAACTCAGCCGTCCCCTGGAGGCGGGGCGCGCGATATTCGCAGAGCTCGTTGAGCCTCGCTCCCGGGAGCGGATCGATGAGTCCGTTGTGACCTACTTTGCCAAACCTCACTCCTACACCACAGACGACGTGGTGGAAATCTCTGCGCATGGCTCTCCGGTCGTTCTGCGCCATATTGTGGAATTAGCCCTGGCAGGCGGGGCGCGCTTGGCAGAGCCAGGCGAGTTCACTATGCGCGCATTCCTCAACGGACGCCTGGATCTGACCCAGGCTGAAGCAGTGCGCGACCTGATCGAATCGCAAACTCTTTACCAGGCCAAAGTCGCAGCCCAGCAACTCGATGGAGCACTTTCAAAACGGCTCCAACCTATCAAAAAAATCTTGGTCGACCTGATTGCCATGATGGAGGCCGGCATAGATTTTGCTGAAGATGATGTGGCGGTGCTCCCGTCGGAGCAGATTCTGGCACGTATTGAGGCAGTGCAGTGCCCCTTGGAAAAACTGCGAGATTCTTTTGCTTATGGCAAAGTGGTGCACGAAGGTTTTACGCTAGCGATTGTTGGCCGTCCTAATGTCGGCAAGTCGAGCCTCTTTAACCGCCTGATTGAACGTGAGCGTGCCATTGTGACGGCCTCGCCGGGAACCACTCGCGATCTGGTGACCGAAACGGTGGCCCTGGGTGGCATTCCACTTAAGCTGGTCGATACCGCTGGCTTGCGCCACTCCACTGACGAGGCCGAGAGCATCGGCATCCGCAAATCCTACGAGGCGTTGAGTGATGCCGACATGGTGTTGGTGGTCCTCGATAGTTCGAGCCAGCTTGCGACGGAAGATCACGAACTTCTTGAAGCCACGAAGAACAGAAAAACAATCGTAGTCGCCAACAAGGCCGATCTGGGAGATCTCTGCTTGCCCGCCCGTGAAGGTCTAAAGATTGTAAAAACCTCGGCCTTGACCGGTGAGGGAATCGACCAACTGCGTGCCGAAATTCTTGCTGTGCTTTCCGGGGATTCTACGAACGAACATGAGGCTGGGTTCCTGACCAATATCCGTCATCAGCGCTTGGTGGAAGAATCGCTCGCCAGCCTCGGCGCCGCTCAGCAAGCTGTTAAAAGCGACATTCCGCATGAAATGATCATGATCGATCTTTATGGGGCGCTACGTCCGCTGGATGCCATTACCGGCGAAACTACAGCCGACGACATTCTGAATTTGATTTTCAGCAGGTTTTGTATTGGAAAATGAAGGTGAAACCGATCCGATAAAATGGAGTGCTATCGCTGGTTTTTTCCCAGACTTTGAGAAGGCTTTCATTTGCAGGTGTCCAGACTTTCGGAACCAGGAGGCAATTCCTCGTCAAGCAAGTATATGCCGTCGATCCGGTCTACCCTGTGTTTTGAAGTAGTCTAGCTGTCCTCTAGAGCCAAGTCACGCTGATGTTAAAAATCCCTGCAATCTCCGCCGGATCATCGTGGCCTTTCTGAAATGTCGATCCTGGTAATTTCGGAAAGGTGTCGGCCAGGCGCATCTCGGTGATTTCAAAAAGTCGCGATCCGTTGCGCCCGATGTACTCGTCGTAAGTCACGCCAGTGAGGTAATAGGCATGACCGCGCAGCAGGAGCAAGGAAAGCTGCTTGTGCTGAATGCCGGCTACCACGTCATCAACATTGGAAGGGGCTCCAGGCACATAGCGCAGTTGCAGCCGGACATGCCGCCCATCTTCAAGAACAAATTCGCTGTTTACGGCGTGGGCTAGCGCCTCCATCGAGGGAAGGTCAGCAATGCATAGCTCGCCTCCGTTGATCCGCGTAACCCAGAAATTCTGGTCGAGGTGGACATCCTGCTTTTTCAGGATGCTCTCCAGGCCGGCGGCCACTCCCCAATTCTCGCAATTCTGCTTGGCAGTAACGAATTTTTCAGTCTCAAGATCTGCGGTCTGGGCCGGCTTGGCGTATAAAGCCTGTTTTTTCTTGTCATCCGCGTGCGTACATAGAACCAACAGTAGCAGAAGGATTCCAGCTTGAGGCGCAACCCGACTCATGATGCTCAGTGTAACGCTTGTCCGCCAAAAAAGAGAGTTACTTTGCTAATGTGGCCAGCCCCCGGCGAAAGAGGCTATCGAATGATTCCTCAGCAGTCTTTTCCAGCCGTGCCATGGCTTTTTCAACCAAGGCGCGCTGGTATCCCAGGTTTACCAGGGCGGAAATCACATCGTCTTCCACTGGAGAGGCTGCTGCCACGGCTTCGATCTCGCCGAATGAGGCCAGTTTGTCTCGTAGCTCCAGCACCATGCGCTCAGCAGTCTTCTTGCCAATGCCTGGAATGCGGGTCAGCGCCGCCAGGTTGTTACCCTTAATAGCTGCCACCATGGCATCGGCTGCCATGCCGCTCAGAATGGTGATGGCCAACTTGGGCCCGATACCACTTACGCTGATTAGTTTTTCAAAAAGCTTTTTCTCTTCCGGCCGCAAAAACCCAAAGAGCGCCAGCGCGTCTTCCCGAACATGGGTGTGCACAAACAGGCCAACTTCAGCGCCTAAGTTCGGCAGGCCGGAAAACGTGGGAATTGTAATGTTGACTTCATAACCCACACCCCCAGCCTCAACTACAGCTTGATTGGGATGTTTTGAGATCAGCTTCCCGCGCAAATGAGCAATCATGAGAATTGAGTAATTGCGTAATTTGGTAAATGGGTAATTGTTACCACCTGATCGCCGGATTTCGCCATACCGCTTTCCGTCTTAACGATCTTGGTCAAGGTCTTCTGCGGTAGAAGATGTTGAACTGAAAGCCTGGCCCTGGAGGAAACAACTCTGCAACTTTCCTGAGCCGCTCGGCCAGCGCGGAGGGCGCGAGCAGAGGATACTCGCGCTCGCGCAGTTCGTAATAATCCACGTCCAAGCAGAGGGAAAGCATGTAAATGGCGATCGCATCCGAGAAGGCAGCCGCCGCATATTCCGCCCGGGCTTTCTCATCAATGCGTCCTGCGCCGCCTGCCAATGCCTGTTTGCGAAATTCATGAGCATCAAGGCTGGTCTCGCCTCGCGCCCCGCTGGAAGCCTGGTTCCACGCCAATTCGGCAAACTCAGCCGACACTCCTGCTTTAGCCACAAATGCGTGCCCTACGTTGATAAAGAATTCAAAGGCTATGGAGAACTTATCGTCCAGCAGACGGGTGGAGATGAATACACATTGCGAGTCGCCGGAATCGATGTTGCGATGGCAGACCGCCCGCTCCGTGAGACTACTGTCATAGCGCTCGGCGATCAGGGTCTTTTCGCCTTCGCTTACCGTTAAAGGAACAAAATAAAACGCTTTGCGGTCCAGCGCAGAGGCTATTGCCTGAGGTACGGAGGCGACCATACGCTCCAGATCAGCCGCTGCCAGGTTGACATCGCCGGAGGTTGTGTAGCAAACACCGTTGGCTCCCTGAGTGATGCGAGCATCGCGTATTACCTCCTGCGCTGTCCGCATCTCGGCATGGGCAATCTGAGTCACGGTATTATTCTAACTTAAGGACATTTGACAGCCTAAGCAGGAGCAGGAATGGGTAAGTTTTTGGTGAGCGCCGGGATCGGATTGGTCTCTGGGGTCGTCTCATTCTTCGTCTCAGTGGCTTTTTTGTGCTTTGTGCTGCTCCTGGCTGGGGCCATCAGTCATATTCATCCGGACATGACTCTAACCTATAGGGTCGCAGCCCCCGTCGCCATCCTGGCCGCAATCACGGGCTTTACGGTCTCGCTGGTGCGTAGTGTTCGCAGGTCGTCTGCCGGTTGAAGCACGGTCGGCTTCACAATTCTTGACAAAGCCATCATTTGACCTGATGTTGGCTGCAATTTAGACTTTTTTTCCAGTACTTCCCTCCCCACTAAAGGAGAGCGTTTTCATGCTCAAGCGGCTGACTGCCTATTGTTCAGTGTCTCTACTGATCTGTGTTCTCGCCATTGGTGCTTTCGCCCAAGAAAAAGTTGACCTCGATATGGTCAACCGTATCCGTTACGAAGGGTTTCACAATTCAAAAATCATGGAAATCGCCAGTGGCTTGATGGACGGCATAGGTCCGCGCTTGACCGGCTCTCCCAACATGAAGCGGGCCAATGAATGGACGCGCGACAAGCTCACCGAGTTCGGGCTTTCCAATTCCCATCTTGAACCGTGGGGCCCGTTCGGGCGAGGTTGGTCGAATGATTACATCAATGTTCGCATGGTTAGCCCAGACGTTGCGCCGTTGCTCGCTTATGCCAAAGCATGGACGCCAGGTACGAGTGGCGAGGTCCACGCCCAAGTCGTGCGGGTAAATATCACTGGTCCCCAAGATTTTGCACGATATAAGGGCAAGCTGGAGGGCAAGATTGTCCTGATTGGCGATGATCCCAACATGAGACCTTCTACTGAACCTCTGTCTTCCCGGTATGACGAAAAATCACTTGCCGGCATCAATCAATACCAGATTCCCAGCGAGAGAAATGAGACATTGTTTCGGGAATTTGCGGCTCGTGCCCGCGTAGGGCGAACCATCGCCAAGTTCTTCGAAGACGAAAAAGTAGTGGCCTTGATCGACCACAGCCGAGGCGCTATCGGCGGCGGCACGGTGTTTGTGCAACAAGGCGGATCGTACAAAACAGGGCAGACGAGCAATATTACGCAGCTCACGATGGCAACAGAGCATTGGACCCGCCTCGCGCGGCTGTTGAACCTGAAGAAAAGCGTGGAACTGGAACTCAACGTAAAAAACACTTTCTACGATGACTCCATGACACAGTGGGACACCATCGCAGAAATTCCCGGCGCTGACAAAAAAGATGAAGTGGTGATGCTGGGAGCGCATTTGGATTCGTGGCATACCGGTACCGGCGCAACCGACAATGGCGCAGGCACAGTCGTGATGATGGAAGCTGTACGGATTCTCAAGGCTCTGGGAATAAAGCCTAAGCGCACCATTCGCATCGGTTTGTGGAGTGGCGAGGAGCAGGGCTTGCTAGGTTCACAATGGTACGTGATGCACCATTTCGGTGAACGGCCCGAATCGAAGGATCCAGAACGCAAAGGAGATCCCACCTTGTTGCGCCGTGAAAACGGGCCGGTCACAGTAAAACCGGAGCAGGCCAAGCTGTCAGTCTATTTCAACGTGGACAATGGCAGCGGCAAAATTCGTGGTGTCTATCTGCAGGAGAATGCCCGGGTCTGGCCGATCTTTGAGGCATGGATGAAGCCCTTTGAGGATCTGGGAATGAATACGCTGACCATGCGCAACACCGGCGGCACAGATCATCAGTCGTTTGATGCAGTGGGCATTCCGGGCTTCCAGTTCATTCAGGACCCAATCGAATACGATACACGTACTCATCATTCCAATATGGACGTTTACGACCGGCTACAGCCCGAAGACCTGAAGCAGATGGCCGTAATTGTGGCATCTTTTGTCTACAACGCCGCCATGCGCGATGAGATGTTTCCGCGCAAACCGATTGAAAAAGAGTTGCCTCCTCCTCCGCCACAGGACCCAGATAGTAATGCATCGCCTGTGACAAATCCGGCGGCTGGCCGGCCACAGCAACCGGCGCCTCCGCCCAGCCGTCCGCCACAAATGTAAGAACATATTTGAAAATGTCTGACATGGACAGAACTTCATTGCAACTCTGCTATCCTTTGTCAGTCAATTTTGCATTGATCCACTTGGAGGCAAGTTAATGAGCGGGCAGTCTCGAGAACCAATTTCCACTCCTAACGCACCCAAAGCCATCGGGCCCTATTCGCAGGCCATCAAGGCCAATGGCTTCCTTTTTATCTCCGGCCAAGTTTGCTTTGACCCGGAAAGCGGCAATCTTATCAGCGGGGGTATTGATAAGCAGACTGAACAAGTCATGAAGAATGTTTCCGCCATTTTGCAAGCTGCTGGCAGTGGCTGGGACAAAGTGGTAAAAACGACCGTCTTTCTCAAGAACATGTCGGAGTTCGGGCAGATGAATGAAGTCTACGGAAGGTTTCTTCAGGGTGCTCCGCCGGCGCGCTCGACTGTAGAAGTAGCGCGGCTGCCTAGAGATGTCTCTGTAGAAATCGAGGTGATTGCTTTGGCATAGAAGCGACAAGCCAGCAGTGATTTTCTTAGATCTTGTTGAGGCGCTGGACATCGCGGATGCCGGGGATTTTTCTTAGGCCGGCCATGATTCGCTCCAGATGTTTCACGTCCTCGATATCGATCACCATATCGATGGTCGCCTGGCTGTCGGCCGTGCGGGCCTCGATATTGCGAATGTTGGCATTGTCGTCGCTGATAACGGCCGTAAGCTGTTTCAACATGCCTGAGCGATCGTCGCAAAAAACGGTCAACTTTACTGGATACCTGGAACTGCCCTCGACGATATCCTTCTTGGCTGGTTTCGACCATTCCACGGCAATGCGCCGATCGGGTTCATACATCAGGTTGGTAACGTTGGGGCAGCTTACCGCATGAACCGCGACGCCTTTGCCGCGGGTTACATATCCGACAATCTCTTCTCCGCGAATGGGGTTACAACAACGCGCGCGATATACCAGAAGATCGTTGTGGCCTTTTACCTTGATGGCGGCAGCTTCGGCGCTCTGGCCAAAGACACGGCGCATCACTGTACCCAGAGTGCTTAAGGGCTTGGCTTGTTCTTCGCTAGGCTCTTCTTCACCGAGACCGGGGGAGAGTTTACCGAGGATTTGGCGGGCTGAAAACTTGCCATAGCCGATGCCTGCCATCAGGTCCTGGGCGCTGCCGACACCATATTCATGGGCGATCTTGTCGAGTTCCTTGTCGTCAAAATTTTTCATGGCCAGGCGGTACTTACGCGCCTGTTTTTCAATCAACTTCTTCCCAATTTCAATGGCCCGTTCGCGCTGATGGATGTTGAGCCAATGCCTGATCTTGTTGCGGGCGCGGGAAGACTTGGCAAATCCCAGCCAGTCGCGGCTGGGGTTGTGCCCCGGCTGGGTCATGATCTCGACTACATCGCCATTGCGCAGCTTGGACCGTAACGGAACCATTCTGCCATTCACCTTGCAACCAACACAGGTGTGACCAACTTCAGTGTGGATCGCATAAGCGAAATCTACGGGGGAGGCATCGCGGGGTAAGATAACTACTTTGCCTTTCGGAGTGAACGTGTAAACCTCCTCAGGATAGAGATCGACCTTTAGGGAGGATAGGAATTCGCTGGGGTCTTTTACATCCTGCTGCCATTCGACGACTTGTCGCAGCCAGGCGAGGCGCTGTTCGTCCTTGGCGCTGACCGGGCTGCCGTCTTTGTACTTCCAGTGGGCGGCAATTCCTTCCTCGGCCATCTTGTGCATCTCTTCGGTCCGAATTTGCACTTCGAACTGATGGCCACCCTCAGTCATTACTGTAGTATGCAGTGATTGATAAAGATTGGGACGAGGCATGGCAATGAAATCCTTGATGCGGCCCGGCACCGGACGCCACATCTGATGGATTGTTCCCAAAACGGTATAGCAGTCCCTGATTGACTTGGTGATGATGCGAATGGCCAGCAAGTCATACACCTGGTCCACAGTAATGCGTTGCCGAAGCAACTTTTGATGAATGCTGTAGAGGCGCTTAATACGGGTCTCGACCACGGTCTCGACACTATTCTCTTTGAGCTTCTGCTGAATAACCCTAACTACGCCATTTAGAAATTTCTCTCCCGCCTGGCGCCGGGATTCCACAGCGGCGCGTACCTGCTCATAGCCAATAGGATCAACATAGCGAAATGCCAGATCCTCCAATTCACCGCGCACCTTGCCCATACCCAGCCGATGGGCCAGGGGCGCGTAAATATCAAGCGTCTCGCGGGCTACGTGCTGGCGACGCTCTTCTGGAAGATGCTTGAGAGTGCGCATGTTGTGGAGACGATCGGCCAGCTTGATAAGGACGACGCGAATATCGTCCACCATGGCTAGGACCATCTTGCGAACGTTTTCTGCTTGGCGCTCTTCGCGGCTGGCGAAATCAATTCTGTCGATCTTGGTGACACCCTCCACAATGTGGGCCACCTGATCGCCGAATTCGCGGCGAACATCTTCATCGGTAACCGGAGTATCCTCGATGGCATCGTGCAACAGACCCGCAGCAATAGCCGTGGAATCCAGTTTCATGTCGGCCAATACCAGGGAGACTTCCAGCGGATGGATCAGGTAAGGTTCACCGGAAGCGCGGGACTGCCCTTCATGGTGTTTGAGCGAGAATTCGTAGGCTTTACGGATGATTTCGAGGTCGTCCTGGGGACGATTGGCGGCGACCTTGGCCAATAACTGCTTGAATTTGGCAGTCAAGCCCGGATTTGGCGAGAAAGAAAACGGGTGAGTCGCCATGTCCGATTATACTTGAAAGACGCTGGCGGCTCTTTATCACGCTGCTATTAAGACTGGCAGAGCATCTCGGCACCGTAAAACCTCTTCGTCAACCTTGTCAGGGGGGACTCTGCTCTCCAGAATCACCGGGATTGTTTCAGGGATCGAAGAGCTGATTTTCTGAAAAGCCAAAACCGTCTCGAAACTCAGCGCGTCGTGTTGGCTATTGGTATTAACCTCACTTACATGCAATTGACGGAGTTTGTGGCCAAAACGTTCGAGAATCTCGAGTGCAACGCTCATTGTGGGGTCCACTTGACGCACATGGCCCATATCCAAGCAGAGAGACGCGTCCGGCAACCTTTCAAAGAACATGGCCAGTTCCCGGGCGGTGCGGCCTACCGGCTTTCGTTTATCCATGTTTTCAATGAAAAGTAGATTTCCAAAGGCCGCCCATCGGTCAAATCTTTCAATAACATCGGGATGCACGATCAGCGGCCAATTTCGCAAGGTAACTGGTTGCAGTAACTCGATCATTGCTTGCTCGCTGAGGTTCTTTAACTTGCTGGGTACGTGAAAGGAGATGTAATCAAATCCCTGTAAGTCCAAAGCCTCCAGGTTGTTGACTAGTGGCTCCAGTTCTCCTTCTCGTAGAGCGGAGAGTTCAACACATCGCAAATTATGAGATCGAATGATCGACAGACCTGCTGAATAGTCTGAATATGCCAAAGCACCGGTAGAGAATCCAATGGGTCTCATTTAGAAGACGCCGTATTTCTTCGTCAATGGAAGAATATTGTGATTCTCGAAGAAGAATTTGTCCAGTCCCTCTTGAAATGCATCACTAACACGGCGAATCTCTAAAAAAAGAGAATCGCGTGCTGAATCCTCAGCACGCAAATCCTGAAGATGTTGTCGCTTTCCAACATCATTAAGAATTCCGAGAAATTCGTTATATGCGGTGAAAATCAGCTTGCTCGCATCACCAGTGGTGTCATACGCAAGCAAAAAACTCGCCAAGACTTCAAGAGGAGAATTTTTTACGCATTGGCGCAGATGATTGACCAACTGTAGTGCCCTATCCCGTTCGGAATCAATCTTGGAATTTAGATCACCATCCAACGGGCATGAAAAGCAAGTCAGCAGCCCAGAGATGTATATGAGTTTTCTCGAAAGCCGAAGCTTAGCATTCCGGATCCCCCAGCCCTGTCCTCCACGAGCCCATTGTTTGCTCGCAAAATCCACAGCCATAGTTCTCCAAAATCTGACGATATCGTTGAGCAAGAATCTTGGGACCTTGTATGTGGTGTGCTCCTGATTGAGGTGGGATATCTCTTGCTCGACGTAACGATTGAGAATCCCCCGTACTACTCGACCATAAGCTGCGTCTCCCAGACCGTGGATCGATCGAGATTCCAGCAACATGAGAACCCGTTGGGTGGTGTTGGCATTCGTATCGTCCGGGCCGCCTATGTTGTGAATCAACTGATGACTGAATGTCATCCCACCGAATGCGCCAGTTGGATTCGGTGCTTCGAAGATGCTCCCGATTAAGGCTGAAATTCTCCGCGCTACTCTTGAATGATCAGAATTTGCCTCTCCGTCGATCAATAACGTCCAATCTGCGTCGCTTCCTACTGTGTATTCATCACGAGCCAGAGAGCCAAATACGACAACGCTTGTGTCCTGAGTCAGAAGCTTTTCTTTTGCGCAAATTTCCTTGAATTCCTGTCGTTTAGAGCGAGCACGTTCTCTTGCTTCCCGTACTTCGTCAATTCTTAACGACCACTTTTCAGCCAGCGGCTCAATCGGATCATTTGTTAGTGTCAGTCCCATTCAGTTAAGAATCTTCAGGTTGCAAGCTTTGTGTCTCTCGTAAGAGTTATCAACAAGTTTACCAGCAGCTTGAAAGATACTCTGAATCCGGAGTTCACGGGCGGGCGCCGCCAGAGTGCTGGCCTGTGGTTAGATCGACTTCGAATGGGACTTCCTGGTCTTTCATGGCGTCCCACCCCGCGCCATGCAGCACATTCTGCGTGATTTCTGAAATGGTTATGCCTTCCCAGGAAAGCCTTCCGGTTGTCCATAACCAGCCTGATTCGCCTACGGCGCTGATCGTCGTTGTGCCTACAAAGAGAAGGAGTTTGAATTCGGGAATGGGTCGCACATCCATGACCGGACGCTGCTCCAGTTGCATCCAGCGCTCGGGGTCAACAGCATTTACCAGATAGGCATAGCCACCCACTACTACGCAGAGGGAATCGGGATGGGGGCAGGAATAAAGGCCGCGGGCTGCATGTTCAGATTCAAATCCCAGGGCAAAGAAGCCGACCCACGGCTTGGCGCTCTTTGGAGTAACGCGAACATAAATCCCAGAGCGGTCGCCTTCCTCCAGCACCGCAGGGAAGTGATGAAGTTTCTCCAGCGGATTCACGAGAGAATAAGATTCAAGTACCTTGGCTTCATAGTTCCGAGGAAAGACAAAGTTGAAGCGCAGGTGATGCCTGTACATCAGCGTTGGTCCAGCACGGTCATAAACACGGTCATAAACTCGGCAATGCGTTCGCGCACGCTTTTTATATGTACGGGCAGATCCAGACTGCTGCCTTCTTCCAGCAGAGGAATCAGCTTGTCGAAGGCCGGCCCGGAGTGAGATCCGATCAGCACGACGCGTACGGGATGAAAAAGGTCCTTTCCTTTGGCCCCGGTTTCAGCCTTCACCTCATCCATGATGGTCTTGAATCTCTCAGCCGTCAGAGGAAATTCATTGCCTGCGCGGTTGGCAAAGGCCTGAATCACAGGCCGGGCTTTCTCATTGCCGAAGACCTCGGCATTGTCGGGCGCTGAGAGGGCAGATGCAGCACTGTATTGAAATACCAAGTCGGCGCGTTTCGGAAGTTCGTCAAGCTGGTTTACATAAGGAGCCAGCAGGTCCACTACGCTGTTAAACCAGTTTTCAACAGTGGCGTCCAAATTCGCTGGCAAGAGGCCTTTTGTTTCAAAAAATGGGCGGGCCAATCCGTGAATGCGCTGTGGCTGGCTCTGCTTGATGTAGTGGCGATTCAGCCAGTAAAGCTTCTCCATATCAAAGATCGCAGGAGAAGGTGTAACACGTTCAAGAGAAAATTCCTTTACCAGTTCCTGCGGGGTAAAGGTCTCGCGCGTCCCTCCACTGGGCGCCCAGCCCAAAAGGGCCAGGTAGTTCATCAGGGCTTCCGGCAGAACACCCATGTCACGGAAATTGGCGATGGAGGTTGCGCCATGACGCTTGGATAGCCGTTCGCGGTCCGGGCCAAGAATGGTGGAGAGATGGGCAAACTCCGGCACCGGCAAGCCCAGAGCCTCGTAGAGGGCCACCTGCTTGGGAGTGTTCGAAAGATGATCGTCGCCCCGGATGACGTGGGTGATCTTCATCTCGGCATCGTCAATGACCACGACATAGTTGTAAACCGGTACTCCGGAAGAACGAACAATGATGAGATCGCTTACCACCTCGCTGGCGAACTCTACGGAGCCGTGAACAAGGTCATGAAACTTGATGGGGTGCTCTGGAATCTTCAGGCGGATGGCAGCGGCTTCTCCGGCGGCCAGTCGGCGCTGCGCCTCGTCCGGTTCCAGCCTTCGGCACTTGCCTGAATAGATTTGCGGCTTGTGCTCTGCAACGGCCTGCTGACGCTCGCGCTCCAATTCTTCCGCCGTACAAAAGCAGTAATAGGCTTTCTGCTCCTGGACCAGCCGTAGCGCGGTCGTCCGGTAAATATCCATGCGATCTGTTTGCCGGTATGGCCCGTAGGGGCCACCGATATCCGGGCCTTCATCCCAGTCCAGTCCAAGCCACTTTAAGTCCTCTAAGAGCTGGGTTTCGTAACGGGTTTCGCTGCGCTCCAAGTCAGTGTCTTCAATCCGTAGAACAAAAACCCCTCCCTGGCGGCGCACAAAGAGCCAGTTGAATAGCGCAGTACGGGCATTGCCGACGTGGATCTGTCCGGTAGGGGAGGGAGCGAAGCGGGCGCGAATTTTTCCTGCCATCCATTTGATAGTAGCATTTCGCTGCTAGCCACTAGCTCCTCGCTACTAGCCAGACAAACCCGCTGAATTGGTAGCAGGCCGAACCGAAACTTTCTACTGCATCTCTAGCAACACGGCAGACCGGAGCTTCATCTGAATTGCGTAAGCAGCTTCTCTGGGTGTAGCGATGCCTTCCAGCGCCGTAGGTCCTTTGGTTCTCTTTCTTTCAATTCTTCTGGTAGTAGCTCATCTACTTGGTTACCTGTTTGCCAAGCTGCGGCAACCTCGAGTAATTGGAGAGATTCTTGCTGGAATCATCCTGGGGCCTTTCGTCTTGGGCAAATGGGCGACATACGCCAGTTTGTTGCAGTTAAATGAAGCCGCTACCCAGAAAAAAGCTGCGTTGGATCTGCTTTACTGGATGGGACTGTTGTTGCTGATGTTTCTTTCCGGCGCGGAAACCAAAACGCTGTTTCAGAAACATGAACGCAAGCAAATTGCGTGGCTGGCCATAGCGGGTACGTGCTTGCCTTTTTTTGTAATGCTGGCTGTGGCTTCCATACTGCCCCTGGCCTGGTTTATGGGCAGCAAAGGTAACCGTGCCTCCCTACTGCTGATCATCAGCATTGCTGTGGCGGTCACATCCATTCCTGTGATCTCCAGGATATTCTTTGACCTAAAGGTATTGCACACAAGATTCGCGCGGCTGGTGCTGGGCGTGGCCGTGCTCGAAGATATTGGTCTATGGGCGGTGCTGGCGGCTGCCACAGCCCTGGCTGATTCCTCCAGCTTGCCGGAAAAGAAAATTGCCGCTCATATTGCGATCACGCTGCTGTACTTCGCGGCAGGGCTGGCACTAGCACCTCGGATCTTTAAGCGCATCTCCAAATCAAGATTCAATGTGTTGGCGATCAACTCCCCGGTCACCTACACCCTGCTCATTGCGTTTACATACATCGCGATTGCCAGCCTTATGGATGTGAACCTGGT
>DASZEU010000155.1:0-5064 GCA_035940535.1 Candidatus Angelobacter sp. | reverse complement strand
TGGCTTTCTGAGATTGACCTGCGCCGCATTACATGCGCCTTGCAAAACATGCGCATGCTCTGTAACTCAACGTTTCTCTACGACAAGCAGACCAATCGTTCTCCCAAGCTGGCGGAATTCCGCGAGATCATTCGCGAACTGGCGCTTGAAGAAGACCGCAAAGTAGTGGTCTTCAGCGAATACGAACGCATGACCTACCTGGCTGGGGAGGAACTGCGCAAGCTGGGTATTGATTTTGTATCGCTTCACGGAGGCGTACCAGCCCCTAAGCGCGGCGGACTCATCGAGAAATTCAAGAATGACCCCAAATGTAAAGTGTTCCTCTCCACGGATGCCGGAGGTGTAGGGTTGAACCTTCAGGCAGCCTCGGCCGTCATCAATTTCGAACCGCCGTGGAACCCTGCGCGGCTGGAGCAGCGGATTGGGCGTGTGCATCGCCTGGGCCAGTCTCGTCCTGTCCAAGTCGTCCACCTGTTGACCACGGGCAGTATCGAGGAGCGAATCTGGGAGATTTTGCGTTTGAAGAAAGCGCTCTTCACTGGAGTCTTTGACTCGCCCACTAACGAAGTCAACTTCGCGTCGCTGGGTCGCAAGAGCGTGTTGCAGGCCGTCAAGGAAATGGTGATGGAACAACCGGGGCCAAAACCAGCGGATGTCCCTGCCTCATCGCAGCCATCATCGGCAGCAGCACCCACCAATGGACACTCCAAGCCCCATAATCTTGAGAACGCGGCTGCCGGACTGATTGAAGCCGGCCTCGCCTTCCTTGAATCGCTGACTGCCACCGTTCCAAGTGAGCGTTCCGGCGAACCCACGGATGGTCCTGCCACAAAGCCCGCAACAGCCAATAACAATAATACGACCGGCAGGCAAGAAACGCCGGGCCATTCAATTTCACAGGCTCTTTCGGGCTTGTTCTCTCGCGATAGTCGAACGAACCAGCCAATCTTGGCGATCCCTTTGCCGCCATCGGTTACCCAGAGCCGGGTGGCCCAGGCACTCGGTGGATTGCTCAGCAGGCTGCAAGGGTGAACAGTCCGTCAGAATTCTTGGCGTAATGCCTCGGCCAAAGACTTTTCGCCGCGCCGGGAGACCGATTCCTCCACTGAGCGGCGTATTTTTTCGTTGTCACGGTAGATGGCCAGCGCAGTAATGCTGTCCTTGGCAGTCTGCGCGTTTCCGCTTTCCAGCAATGCGATTAGGAATGCAATGGCCGCCTCCAGCCTGGTTATTGCCATGGCGAGCAGCAAGGTTTTTCTCAAAGCGCTTCCCGCCGATCTTCCCCATTTCTCTTGGAGCAGATCAAATGCGGCTGGGTGTCTCGACGAACCAATGGCCAGGAGCGCGGCTTCGCCGATTGCCAAGTCCTCAGAGTCGACGTATTCGGCAACGAACCGCAGCGATCTTTCTGAGGGGTTGGCCAGCAACCCGGAAAAGCACTCGGCGACAACATCCGGCTCATCATCGCCAACCAGCACCTTGAGCTTAAGCAAGAGCGCGCCCGCTTCTCCGCCATTGGAAGCCAGAGCGCGGACGCCGCCGACTCTTGCCTGAGGCACAGAATCTGCAAGGAGCGATACAACTTCATCCAACGCGTGCGGATAACGGGTGCGTACCAGTCCGAGCGCGCTAACTCCCCGCAGCTTTGCAGCAACATCTACGGGAGGACCGAAGGCCCCTTCGAACTGCACATGGCGAATAGCCTTCAGATAGACCTCAGGCTCAAGATAGTCCATCTCGTACAGGGCAGACACGATCTCAGTGATTGCGGCGCATCCCTTATCCAGCTTGTGCGCATCGGAGATGAGGCGTTCAAAGACTGCCACCAGTTCAGGGACCAACTGCGAGGAGCGCAAATAACCAACAGTCTTGGCGGCCTTGGCCACCACGAGATTGGATTTGTGATTGAGAAACCGTTTGAGCTCCGCAGCAACTTCAGGCGACGCTGCGCCTCCGCTTCTGAGCGTGCTTAACCGGTCAAGGGCCTGTTCAATTGGATCGGGTTTCTTCATGACTCAAAACAGATATAGACTATGTTCAAAGGACCAAAAAGCCAAAGATTTGTGACCACTCACGATGATTTTCGCAAGCCTATTCTGGAAGGCAAGGGAGCAACCGATTATGAGCGGTATATCCGCACCGATGATCTGCTCTCACTACAAACCCCTATCGACCATCTCTCGCATCCTGATGAACTTACATTCCAGGTAGTTCACCAGTCGTCGGAACTAGTGATGAAAGGCGCTGCCTGGGAGTTGGAACGCGCACGCATCAAGATCACGGAAGGCGATTGCGCAAACGCCGCCCGGCTCATGCGCCGCGCCAACGCCATGCTTGAGCATCCGATCTCATTGCTTCATATTCTGGAAACCATTACTCCTTATGACTACCACATTATCCGCGCAGGACTAGGGCACGGCAGCGGCCTCGATTCCCCGGGATTTCTTGCGCTACTGCACATTACCCCGCGAATCGGCGATGCATTTCACCAACTTTTGAACCAAACCGGTGTAAGTTACGACGACATTTATCGCCGCCACGAAGAATTCTTCGGCTTACACGATGTGGCGGAACGGATGTTGGACTTCGACGAGCGCATGCAGGCATTTCGTTTTCATCACTTGAAGCTGGCGCAACGCATCATTGGCGGAGGGGTGATCGGAACCATGGGAACCCCGGTGGAGGTGTTGCACCAGCGCATGCAACACCTTGCCTTCCGGGAGCTTTGGGAGCTGCGCAACCAGATCACAGAAAAGCAAAACACCTCACCGGCGGAGAATAAAACGACTCATCAGCCATAAGATGTTGCCGCAGATTCCGCAGGTGAGTGCGCGACAAAAAAATCCCTAAAGCAATCTCATTGCTATTCCTTGCTTCGGGTTGACCACAGGAAAGTGAGGCCAAGAGCACATAAGGCTGCGCCGGCGAAATATATCCCAAGACTGTTACTAACCTCGTTGCCTTTGATCAGCAGCAAACCTCCTACAAGCGCCAGGAAAAACGCGGCAAACTGCCGGGCATGCCAAAGCACGTTTCTCATTATTCAGTCTCCAGTAGTTGGTTTTTGGTGTATGGTTTCGATTGCTTTGCCGGTCTAAGGATAACAGCAGCGAACAAGGAAAAAGAAAACTCTATTTGCGATAATGCACCCATAGCATCAGCGATAAGGAATTTATGAAACTTCTGGTTAAGTGGCTGATCAACGCCGTTACTTTCCTGATTGTCAGCAGGTTGGTGCCGGGATTTTACGTAAACAGCTTTGGAGCGGCCCTGCTGGCAGCTCTGGTGTTCGGATTCATTAATTCAACACTCGGGCTTCTGCTGAAGATCTTGACCTTCCCGCTGACGATTCTGACTCTGGGGTTCTTCCTGATTGTTGTTAATGCCATCATGCTCAAGATGGCAGCGTCGGTAACTCCGGGATTTCATGTCCGAACCTGGACAGCCGCCCTGGTGGGCGCGATTTGCCTTACGGTCATCTCAACGGTTTTACAATGGCTGTTGAAGGATTCGAAGCGAGATCGGTAGGCCCCACAATTTCGAGAACGTGGTCCTACCGAACGGAAGCCGGTGCTACGTTTCGACCGGTCTGAGCGAACGCAGGGTCAGAAGAAGCTTCCGAGGGGTTGGAGAACTCCAATACGCCATCATCGACCGAGGTCCACTTCAGGCTGACGGTATCGCGGAAGTAGTTCTGATAGACGCGCCATGGCGCCTTCGATCCCTGCTTGGGCCAGTTTGCCAATGCACGCTGAATATAGCCAGGCGTGAATTTCTCGACAAAATTTGCCACCGGGCTGTCGCCATCGTTTTTGGGTGTGACCTGGCGCACGTGTTTCTTGTCCATGCAATTCAACAAACGGCACACATAATTGCAGATCAGGTCGGCCTTAAGCGTCCATGACGCATTAATGTAGCCGAAAACGGACGCAAAATTGGGAACGCCCGACATCATCACCCCTTTGTATGCGAGGGCCGCACCAGGTTCAATGTGCCGTCCGTCGACGCAAAGCTCGATTCCGCCAAAAGCCTGCATCACGAGGCCGGTCGCGGTAACAACAATGTCTGCTTCCAACTCTTTGCCTGATTTAAGCAGGATGCCCTTTTCAGTGAACGTTTCGATCTGATCGGTCACGACACTGGCGCGGCCTGACTTGATCGCCTCAAACATGTTTGCATCCGGGATCAGACACATCCGCTGTTCCCAAGGCTTGTAGCGCGGGGTGAAATGGGTTTCAACATCGAAATCCGCGCCGAGGTGCTCTTGTACCTTCTTGAGCAGGCCCCGTTTGATGAAATTCGGAAAGCGCTGCGAAAACTGATATATGCCAGTCATGAAGGCAACATTTTTCCAGCGCCCCAGCCGGTAGGCCCATTTCGCTGGCAGCACGCGCCGCAGCCAATTTGCGATCTTGTCCTTTTCGTCCGCCGAAATCACATAGGTTGGCGAGCGCTGCAACATGGTGACATGCCCGGCAGTCTTGGCCATGGCCGGCACCAGAGTCACCGCCGTAGCTCCGCTACCGATAATGACCACGCGCTTGCCGGTGTAATCCAAATCTTCAGGCCAGATTTGCGGATGAAAAATGCGTCCCTTAAAGCGGCCGGTGTTGGGGAACTCCGGCGAATAGCCGGCGGAATATCGGTAATAGCCCGCGCACGAGAACAGAAAATTACAGGTTAGAGTCTGGAGTTCATCGCGTCCACCGGGCAATTTGCGGACGGCCTCGACGGTCCATTTCGCTTCCTCCGACGACCACGATGCATTTTTGATCTGATACCCGAAGCGAATGTTGCGATCGATGCCTTCGTCGCGAGCAGTGGCGGCAATGTAGTCGCGAATATCATCGCCCGGAGAAATCGTCTTGGGTAAGGTCCACGGCCGAAATGAATAGCCCATGGTCAGCATGTCGGAGTCGGAACGGATGCCAGGATAGCGGAACAAGTCCCAGGTACCGCCGATGCGCTCCCGCTGCTCAAGAATGACGTAGCTCTTGCTTGGGCAGAGTTTTTGCAGGTGATAGGCGGCGTCGATGCCCGACAGGCCTGCCCCCATGATCAAGA
>DASZEU010000154.1:0-12815 GCA_035940535.1 Candidatus Angelobacter sp. | reverse complement strand
GGACGAATGGAACAAAGGCAAGCCCATCAAGCCCAACGAGTTGGCCCGCCTGCTGGAACCCTTCGGCATCCGCAGCCACAACCACCGCACCGGCCCCAAAACCGTCCCCAAAGGCTACTACCGGGAAGACCTTGAACCAATCTGGCGCCGCCATTTAGAACCGTGGAAGGCGGTCGGCTGTGGTGATAGCCCTGTAGCGGCAAAATGCGCAGAATCGACAAACAACCAAGTCACTCATCCAGCCTCCCGCGCTGTAGCGGCAAATCGGCAAAATCTATCACCGGCCATTTCCGGCCAGCAGCTAGAAGCTAGTAGCCAGCAGCCAGCAGTTAACCCTGTAGCGGCAAAATTGCAAAATCCAGTTCAAAACGATCCTAAGCTAGCAGCTAGCCCGAGTCGCCCGATGTGGGGAGCCGATTGGACAAACACCCCACCGCCCACTCCCTTTGCAGGCAACGTGAAAAAGGAAGGAATCGGGTATCGAATCTTAAAAAAGATGCTCTAAGACAACTCTTCCCATTGCCATAATAATTTGGTTGTTCTTTATGCTTTTTATTTTCAATAACTTACAATCTATATTGGGTGTTCCGTTGCTGCTTCCGGTACCCGGCTGACTTAGTACTCTTATTCTATTGACTCAAAATGAGATTCGAGAGTACCTTCAAGGTCTCCCCCTACAGCTTTTCGTCTTACTATGAGACCACGCATAGCGGTCGTGAGTTCCGAGTGTTTGCAGGAGGTCCTGGAAGCGGGTGCGCATCTGCCTCTCAAAGGCGATCCTGGGGCGCTCCGCGATTATGTAGCGGAGACTGCGCGCCGGGTTTTTCAGGCTTCGCTTGCTGCCATCCTGGTACGCGAGAGAGATAGCTATGTCCTTGAATCTTTGGGAGATGATACCCACATTTTGGGAAACAAGGAGCTTGTCTCTTGTGCTCGTAGCTGCGCCATTCAGGCCATCCACCAGCAAAAGCTGCTGGAGTTTCGCTTCTCTCCCAGCCGGTCAGAAGATCAGGATTATCACGGTCTGGCTCAATCTTTGCAGACCGGGCCTGCTTCAACTGCCTTGCTGATGGCCCGAAAGCCTCCTTTTTCACCCAATGAGATTTCTGCCTTTCAGGTTTTGGGAAACATTGCCCGGCTGGCTCTGGATAATGTCGAGTTGTCTGGTTTGGCTTCCGAACAACATCGGAAGCGCGCTGAAAACCTGATGGAGATGGCGCTGGAGTTGGGATCGGCTCTCCGCCTTCCGGAATTTGTCACTAACTTTACCTCTCGTGTTGCGGGCATGATGCATGCAGAATGCGCGATCCTGGCGCTCGCCCAGGGCAACAAGCTGGAGAGCGTGGGCTTTTATGGGGTCAAGCCGGAGCGAAACCTGCAACGAAAGTTGAATGCGGCGTTTTCCGAGTATGCGGAAAAGTTTCCGGAATCGAAGATCAATAGCAGCGGAGTCGCGGCGCTGGGCAAAGATCTGGCAGACGCTTTCCACTGGCAGACGCTCACCCTGGTACGGCTCGAAGGTACCGAAGGAGACCTGCTCGGAATCCTTTGCCTCGCCAACATTGGCAAAGCGCTTTTGCCCAATGATCTGCATTTGCTCAAGGCCCTGATCGGCCATGCTTCGGTGGCCCTGGAGAATGCCCGCCTCTTTACTCGAATTACCCAATCCAGCCGTCAGTGGGCTGAGATTTTTGACTCCATTTCCGACTACATCGTGGTCCATGACGAGCAATGCCGTATCCTGCGGGTGAATCGTTCGCTGGCGGAGTTCATTGGTGTGCGTCCCGCGGAATTGATCGGGCTGGGGATGCGCGCCCTGCTCTCTATAGCCACCGACAGCGACAGCATTCAGCCGTGTCCATTTTGCCGGGGCGAGCGCGATTCCGATGAGTATCTCCATCCGGTGCTGGAGCGCAGCTACCTGGTTTCGACCTCGCGGGTGCATGGGGCTTTGAATGAAGGATTGCAGACGGTCCATGTGCTGAAGGACATTACCGACCGCCGCGAGGCCGAGCGTCGCTACCGTGAACTGTTCGACAATGTGCAGGAAGGCGTCTTCTTTTCGTCCGCCGAAGGCCGCTTCATTGAGGTCAACGATGCCCTGGTTCGGATGCTCGGCTACCAGACGCGGGAGGAGCTTCTCCGGCTCGACGTAGCTACACAAGTCTATGTCTCACCCCAGCAGCGGGAAGAGATCGCTCGCCACTTGCACGAATACGGCTCAGTCCGAAACTTTGAGGTAACACTGTGCCGGCGCGATGGCATGTTGATCCATGCCTTGGAGAATGCCTTCGTGGTGCGCGATGCCCAAGGAAAGGTCTTGCAATACCGGGGTGTAGTCCTGGACATAAGCGAAGTCAAAAACTTTCAGGCGCAATTGCAGCGCGAGCGGGACTTTACCAGCAAGATCCTGAACAACACCCAGACCATGATCATGGTGGCCGATACTGCCGGCCTGATCAGCTATGCCAACCGGCGCTGCTATGAAGCCGGCGGCTTTGATGAGCAGGCGCTGGTCGGCAACCGCTTGGACAAGATCATCTCTCCCTCCCATACCAGAACGTTTGCCGAGGCCTTCGATGCCAGCCTTCAGGGGATGCAGGCCGACAATCTGGAGTTGATGATCGTTCGCGGGAATGGATCCCCAGGAAAATTTTCTATCAACCTTAGCCCTATGCGCGACGAGACCGGCGATGTCACCAGCGTGGTCGTGCTCATGACCGATATCACCGATGCGGCCATGATCCAGGCCAAGCTCATGCATACGGAAAAGATGGCGGCGGTGGGGCAGCTTGTTTCCGGCGTTGCCCACGAGGTGAACAATCCGCTTACCGCCATCATGGGTTTCTCGGATCTGCTTATGGAAAATCCTGAGATTCCAGAGAGCGCTCGCAAAGATCTTCGCGTGGTGCTGGAAGAAACGCAGCGCACCAAGGAGATCGTGCAGAACCTGCTGAGCTTTGCCCGGCAAACCCCTTCGCAGCGCCAGCCCATGCAGATCAATAAAGTGCTGCGCAAGACCATTGCGCTGCGAAGCTATGATCTCTCGAACCACGGAATCGAGGTCGTTGAAGAGCTTGATGAAAGCCTGCCCGAGTTGATCGCCGATTCGCAGCAGATCCAGCAGGTCTTTCTCAACATCCTCAACAATGCTTACGATGCCGTGCGCAATACAGGACGGCCAGGGCGCATTGAGATCCAGACCGGACGCACCGGCGATTGGGTCGAAATCAAGTTTTCCGACAACGGCGAGGGCATCCGTTACCCGGAGCGCATCTTTGATCCTTTCTTTACCACGAAAGAAGTGGGGCAAGGCACAGGCTTGGGACTGAGTATATGTTATGGAATCGTCCGCGAGCATGAAGGCGAGATTCTTTGTTCGAACAACTCGGAAGGGCCCGGAGCATGTTTCAGTGTCCGCCTGCCGTTTCAAGCCAAGCCCAACCGGAATCTGGTGGCAACCGTAGGGGCGAAACTGTGACCGGTCTGTTGCTTATTGAGGATGAGAAGTCGGTTCTTAATTTCCTCCGTACTGCATTGGAGCGCTATGGCTATGGATGCAAGACGGCAACATCGGCGCTGGAAGGCATCTCGCTGCTAGAGAATGGCGAGTTCATCGGCGTGATTTCTGACATGCGTACGCCCGGCGGCGCAACCGGGGCCGATGTCCATGCCTGGATCATGACGAATCGGCCGGAGCTCAAGGACAAAGTGCTCTTCATTACCGGCGACACGGTGAATGAGGAAACCATGAAAGCCTTGAAACATACCGGTGTTCCTTATATTGAAAAACCTTTTCGAGTGCATCAACTGATCTCCACAGTAGAAAAAATTTTTGGACGGGCAAAATGAGCGACGATCTTCGGGCACGATTCCTAATAGTGGATGACCACCAGAGCATCCGTAAACTATGCATGACAGTAGGCGGATCTTTGGGCTTCCACTGCATGGAGGCCGACAGCGGAGAGTCGGCGCTCGCCTATCTGGAGACCGATTCTCCCGACATCATTCTCGCCGACCTGATGATGCCCCACATGACTGGCCTGGAGTTCTTGTCGCGCGCCCGGCAGATGCTGCCTCGCACCGAGATCGCCATCATGACCGGACACGGCTCGATTGAAACTGCGGTACAGGCCATGAAGCTCGGCGCTTACGATTACATCACCAAGCCTTTTCGGATCGAAGAGTTGAAGCTGTTGCTGCAGCGCATGGAGGAAAAAGTAAAGCTGGTGGCTGAAAACCAGTTCCTGCGGGAGCGCGTAAATACCGAAATGGAACTGAACGGAATTGTCGGCTCATCGTCGAAGATTCAGGATGTGCTGCGCATGGTAGCCCGGCTGAAAGATACACGCACGCCGGTACTCATCACCGGCGAGAGCGGAACCGGCAAGGAGCTGGTGGCCCGCGCCATTCATTATCGCGGATCATTCGCCAAGCGTCCCTTTGTGGCCGTGGATTGTGGATCGCTGGTCCCGACTTTGATCGAGAGCGAGCTGTTCGGCTACGAAAAGGGAGCGTTTACAGGAGCCAATAAGTCCAAAGAGGGACTCTTCCAGTCGGCCAACGGAGGCACCATATTTCTGGATGAGATTGGCGAGCTACCCTCGGAGATGCAGGCCAAGCTGCTGCGCGTCTTGCAGGAAAAAGAGGTTCGCCCAGTCGGAAGCAACCAGAAAAGCAAAGTTGACGTGCGGGTAATCGCTGCCACCAATCGCGACCTCGAATCCGCCTACAAACAAGGCTCGTTCCGCAAAGACCTCTACTTCCGGCTCAACGTAGTGACCTTGCATCTACCTGCATTGCGCGAGCGAAAGTCCGACATACCCACCTTGGTCCATTACTTCCTCGACAAATTTGCACCCGGCAAGATGGTGAATATCGCCGCCGCCGCGATGAAGTGCATGATTCAATATGACTGGCCTGGCAACGTTCGCGAGCTGGAAAATGCCATCGAACGCGCCGTAGCTTTGGGCAGCCAGGAAACGCTCGAACTCCATGACCTGCCGCCCGCACTGGTGGATGGCCAGGAGCCTCAACTCGCGCTGGAAACAGTTCCCTACCCCGTGAAATCGGTGGCCGCAAATACTGACTTGGAGCAAATCGAGCGCGTCACCATTCAAAGGGTCTTTGAACAAGTCAAGGGAGACAAAGCGCTAGCTGGAAAAATGCTGGGCATCAGCCGGGCCACTCTCTACCGCAAGCTGAAGAGATACAACATCGGGCTGGTGAACGAGGCCTCCGCTTAAAAAATTGGTAAATGGGTAAAGGGAAGATTGGGTAAGTGGGTAACGTTGGCTTTCAATTACCCACTTACCAGGGTCGAAAATCACATCGTTCACTGCCTCCACTCTGTCCACAACGTCCACTTTGTCCACGCCCCAACATAGCAAAGTTGATTCTCATGAGCTTTCGCGGGCCGCAGGCCCAAAGTGACAAATTACTCAATTACCAAATTCTTGAATTACCCAATTCTTCGAATGAGTTGTCCGAACCGCTCTCTGAGCAGCGCCAAAGGAATCGGCTTTCTTAGAAAACCTGCCGCTCCTTTGCGCAGGGCCTCAGACTCAGTGTTATCGCCATTGAGGGCACTCATCAGCAAAACATTGGTAGCCGGTTCGACCTTCTTGATGCGTTCCAGGACTTCCAGACCGGACATGCCTGGCATGACCACATCGGTCAAGACAATCTTTGGCTGGCGCGCATATACAAGGTCAAGGCCTTGCCTGGGATTGGAGGCTGTAACAATCTCTACGCCATCCTGGGCCAGCGCGCTTGACAGATATTCCAGGCTCCGAACGTTGTCGTCGATGATCACGATACAGAGGTCATGATCGGAAGAATTCATTTTTACACCGGGGGTAAAGAGGATGCAGCATTACATGTCCTCGCAAGCCCGCACTTCAAAATCCAAAAATTTGAAGTGCAAGTTGATAGCCAAAAATCTCCCCTGAGTTTTCACCATGCCTGGACATGACTTGCGCCATTTGGCGCAACCCTAAGCGCACGAGTGCGCCATCTAGCGAAATGAAACTCGCCTCCCTACGTGATCAAGAATGAGAGTAATGAAGAATGAGTGTTCGAAATATGGCAATCCGCTTGCATTAAGGGCATTACGGAAGCTTAGTTTAGGGTGATTTATGCCAGGAAAATTCTCAAGTATTGAAATAGCTACACTCAGGAGCGATCTCCTTCATGCCGCATTAGACTCGTTTCAGGCCGCCCAAGTCATTAAAATGTTCATCGCCGAGCACGGCTACGGCATTTCTCCTGATCGAGCATTGGACGCCGCGATAAATTTTGATGCCAGCGGTCGCAATATGGAATCGTTTCATAGAGAGCTTGAAGCTTCGGCTTTGGCCATGTGATAAGAAACAATGCCTAATAATCCCAAAAGTCATAAAGATATATCGGCGTGCACCCGATACCAAAGTGTTCTGCCTAACAGATATTTCTGAAGTCTTTTAGATTCAATAAATTCAGAATCTCAACTATCTTCAACTCTTGAAATTGTTGTTCGGGAGAATCGCCCAGTTCGCGACTGCTGGAATGATCGTGGGACCATTCAAAATGAATTTTGAAACATTTCCGTCATAAATTTTGAAATATTTCCCTCATTTGATCACTTAGTTATCAGAAGCTCTTCGACAGAGCTATTGCAGATACTTTGCCCCATAACAAGTTGACAGGTGATTCTATGACGCTTCCATTTCAAAAGAGTGATGACGATCAGATCTTCTCTCCGTCTACGTGTCGGCTGCTTACAAAACGGAATCCGTACGTGAAGGCGCTCGTTACCATGGTCATCATGCTGCTGATCGTTGCTGGTAGTGCGACGGCGGTAGGGGAAATAGACACAACGAGACGCAACTCAGCGTGGTCTGAGATGATGGCGGCATCCAGGCAAGGGGATGACGGCTCCCTGATTATTGCCGCCGAGCACTTCTTTTCCGCTAATCCAAAAGCGGATTCGCGCACGGAAGAAGCTATTCAGCTCTATGAGGGTGCTTTGTTGCGTTGGTTCGCTGGTTTACAAGGCCAGCCAAAACCTGAAGATCAAGAGCATTTGAAACGCTACAAGGACATTACCACCAGTCTGAAAAATGGGGAACGACTGCACCAGTCTGTACCACTGCATAAGCCCAGTTCCGCCACGCATGCAGCCTTCAGCAGTTTCCCGATGGACCATCCGCGTCCCGTGGAGATCAATTGGGGAGAAAGTGCTTTGCGAAAACGAAGCGAGCGGGAGCGCACGGATCAAGTCCGGGACTGGTTGCTGACGGCTGTGCTTTCAGATTCCGGCCTCACCCCCCGTCAGATCAGATCCGTATTGGTCGATATGCCGCCAGCGCGCTTCGGTTATCTGGAGCCGGTGAGCACGTTCGAATACGGAGAAACACGTTCCCGTTCCATAGGCCAAGGCAGGGTGGTGGCGCTTTTGCCTGCCCAGCAAAGCAAAGAGGAACGGGCAGACAGCCTTGCCCACATTGCTGACGAACATCAGAAGAATACAGGCCATCCACCCAAGGAACTGCTCATTTTTGAGTACGACTTGGCCCCCGATTGCGAATCTGCAACCATAACGCGCCGGAATACAGTGGCCGGAGATTCTCTTTTTACAGAAGCGAGCGGCTATTACACAGTCAAGATTACTGATCAAGGATCTCTTGAACATTTCCTGAAACAGGTGGATGACATCGCCCAAGCTCACGCTGCTGACGACGGCATTTGGGTAAGTGGGCGCAAGCTGCACACTGGATACAGGAGCGTGGACCTGGAGGATGTAGCCGCACTCTGGCAATCGGAAGCCATGCTGCAGGAACGCTGGAATCGAGCCAAAGCATTTGTTGAAAGAGTGGAGGCATTCAATAAGAAATTACGATCCGCCAGGTACTGGACAGAATTCGATAAATACTTGTTGGAGGAGGGCCTCAAGAAGGAAAAAGCTGAATTGGACGCTGAAGAAGCACAGTTACAGACCGAATTCTCGCATCAAGGACTGGCAAAGGGCAGCGGGTTTTCGCTTGATCCGGCCTACGACTATGCAAAACTTCGGGAAGATGCTGCATTGCTGTTTCCAAGGTTAAAGGGGGTATCCGAAGAAGACAAATCCAAAGCGCTACAAGCACTCCAAAATCACAATGAAGAACCTTTTCTCAGGCTGCTCTATGCAGTACGCCAGAAAGAAAAGGAGCCAGATGTCTTTGCCCTTCTGGATGCTCGACGACGACGAGATCGCTTCCAGGCGGCCCGTTATGACGGTTACTTGGTGGGGACGAAGGTCGGTATGACACTCTTCTATACCGATCTCCTCGCTAAGCTCAAAGCCATCGACTATTGGAATGACGGCACAATTAACGACTTTAAGCCGCTCACCGCTGTGCACGTAGCATCCATTTACTGGAAGGAACGGGAGGCGTTACCCGGCACCCGCCTGTGGTTCGGTCCCCAGGACCGCGGCTATCAACTAGCCAGTCAAGGAATTCTCTTTGGCCGCAACGCAACTCGGATTTACGCGGCTTCGTCAGACCCTCTTCGGCCGGGAAAAGAGGCTGCGCCTAATGCTGCCAGCCAGGCTTTTCTGGGCTGGTGGGACTGCCACTATGAAGAGGTGGCCCGCTTTGAACCCGAATACCAGCGCCTGAATGAAATCATCAAATGGAGCCTGCTGCTGAGCTGGCTTTCTGAACACAACAGCAATGCTCTGGCTTATCTGGGCAACATCAAAGTTACACATAGTCTCTGGTTTCCGGACTGGGCAAAGCAAAATCGCGAACTCCGATATCGCGACTGGGACCGTTTCCATTTCTATGAAAAAGGTCACAAGGGCTCGGCCACGGAGGCGATGCCCATTCTCTACTCCAAAGGTTGCCCGGACTGTGATGTTTATCAGTTCAGTGGCGGAGTAACTCTCGGCAGCAAAGAAGTCATCCATGAGCGTTCCATCCTTGCGCTCCACTCTGAGGCAAATGAACTTCTGTTGCGTCCAGGACGCGATTTCAGCAAGCTTTCTGCAAAACCGAATGAAGTAGCCATGTTGGGCGGCTTAAAGCATACGTTCACAGAGCAGAGCGGGGAATTAGCGACGCTTTCTTCCGTCAACAAAGGGGGCGTAAAATTTCGTGAACCATCGAGTGAGATGGCCCCAAAGCCTGTCGAGCGATCCTACAGAGTAAGTGATAGCAAACTCGATGTTAACTTGAGAGTCGGGGATGTAGGCCTTGGACGTTTTTACAGCGAAGTCTCTACCGACCAGCCCATCCGCGTGGGATTTCAAGCACAAGAGATTGACAGGGCGCAGCAGTTTGCAGAGCAAGTCAGTTCGGCCGTAGCAAAAGGCCAGCAGGCGGAGACGTTCATCGCCACTCATCCAGACGTGGAAGAGGTCGTACAATTCGGCCCGGACATGGCTTGCGATGAATGTGTTGTGGTGAAGCTCCGCGGCAGCAGAGGTTACCTAAAAATGCAGCCGGAGCAAACCGCATCGGTTGATGTCCCGGCAGGCTGGCACGCACGGGCGGCATCCCTGGATGACGGAGCACAGAACTACAATTTGGCATGGGTTTCCCGGAACCATCTCGACGCGCAACTTAGCCGTGCCAACTATATCAAGATCGAAGGCCGGGGCACGCCAGGCAGCGGTTCGGTCCCCTTTGAATTCACAAGGGGCCCGCCACCCTCCGGTAGCTCACCGGAGAATTGGAAGCTCGGCGAGCGGACTCTGAGGACTTTCACAGACCACCAAGGCAACAGATACATTCCTCTAAAAAATGCACCTGCTGCCATGCAGGATCCCCTCCTGGTTGCAGCGAAGCTGAGAAATCAGCTATCGGCAAGCACGGATGCGCTTCAAAGCCTAGTCAGTTCCGGCGACAGCCGCCGGGCATTGTTGGAGATCACTGACAATCCCATTAAGGCAAAACAAATCATAGACGGCATGAAGGCGGCAGCCCGCTCCGGCCTCGACCGCGCACTGGCCGAAGGCGACACAGGCCAGGCACGACTCAACCTTAAGGTGCTGTCGCGATTGGAACAAGGACCAGAAATCAAAGTCCGCGAGGCCCTTGCGGCTGCCGAATCAAGAAACCTGGAAGATGCTGTGCGAGCGATTGGTGATGTTCTTCGAGGGCCACGCCACGATGTAGATGGAGCTTTGGAGCTAGTCAACCGTCGGCTCCAGTCTTCCAAACTGGGCGTTGCCGAACGTGTCAATCTGAACCAATTGGCTTCAATGCTTGATCTAGGAAGCGGCCACGCGTTCATTGACCACGACTTCATATCTTTCGAGATGCGACTCACGGAACAGGTGGCGAACAGCCATGTGGTCAGACCGCAGGAGATCTATGATGGCGGCCCGTTGTACGTGCTTGAAAGTCCTTCTGCAAAAGGCGAAACAGCAATATTTGCGTCGATGCCAGAGCAGATTCCCCGCGAATTGGGCAGAATTGTTCAACTGCCTCTCTCGGACCTGGCCCACGCACGTCCCATTGTGATTGAAACTGTTGACGGTGCACGCTACCGCTTGGCTGGGGAGACCACAACGTGGACACCGGCGACCAGGTTTGTCAAAGGGAACACTCCGGGAGGCCGCATTTACCATCACTACAACCCAAATGCTCCTCTTTGTTATGATTCTACTCAACACAATGATGTTCAATCTGGTGATTGCAGACAGAGTGTTTATCTCTTCAACCCGCCGCCGAAACAGGTAGCACAACCGAACTAAAAATGCAAAAACGGTTTCTCTACCACGATCAACTGGAGGCGGCAGCTCAACAGGCCGAAGATCAATGGAGAGCCGGCAGTTGGCACGATGCACTTGGACTGTACTGCCAGATCTTCCAGGATCGCTGGCAAGATCTGCAGTACGAAGATCGGCTGACGGCTGCAGATCTAACAATTCTGGAGCGGATCACTGATTTTGCGGTACCGCTGGGCATGGCACAAGAGTGTAACACCATCTTGGTCCACGTTGTGACCGGATATCAACGCTTAGGGCAGGGCTACTGGGCTGACAGGATTCAGGTCAAACGGATACACCTTGCCCTCAATGCAAATCAGATCGACCAAGCGTGCGAGCAACTTGGCGGCTTGTTCGGTTCCCCAGATTTTTCCATTGATTCAATTAGCCGATGGACAGCGGGATATCACGAAAAGACGTCCCTACAGGACCGGTCTGAATTGTTTGCTCAAGTCTGGCTGGAAACCGGCAGGCTCATGCATCTACAAGGGCAAAATCAAGGGGCGATCAAGTGTTTCAAGCATGGGTTAGGTTATAGCACAGCATCAGTCGCCTGCACGATGCGATTGCAACTGGCCGTGATTGCATGCCGTTTGGAATTGGGTGAATTGGACGAAGTCCGCCGGCTTCTTCCCGCACTGAAGTCCAATCTCGATACTGTCTTGTCACCGGGCGCTGCTACGGCATGGTACGAGCTTTCCGCCAAAGCAGACCTTCTCTGTGGAGAATTCGGTTCCGCGCTGAAGCATCTTGGCGAAGTTTGGCAGATCTGCCGTAGTTACTCCTTCGTGTTGCCCATGCTTCGGGCTGCTATGAACCTTGCCCAGGGACTCATTCTCCTCAATCAAACAATTGAGGCCAGGGCAATTCTGCAACAAGTCCATACGCTGGCAGTTGCGCGGTCCCAAAACCTGCTCGCAGGCCAAGCCCAGCGCTTGCTCGATGTCGCGGGAGTGCAGTTGCATGGCGGATTCGAGCGCGCAGCTTCTGTGATCGACGAGCAGGCCGCCACAAAGAGGGTGGAAACATCTGATCCGGTACTCTTTCATGCACGCCATGAAGAATGCTATACGCTTGCGCATTTTGAAGATCGAGCTTTGGCCTTTTACTGGTACCTTGGCCTGCGCCGCTGGGTCAACGCGCGCCGGTCCCTGGATCGGTTGGCACCATTTCGACACACTGATTCCAAAATCATTCATGCCAGGCTGGACGCGATGCGGGCAATGTTGGAGTATTACGATGGCGACCCGAGGGTTGCAAACCAGCTACTTCACAAGACTCGCGATGTGTTTCTGAAAATGAAGCTCATGCCTGAGCGATGGCAGATTCAGGTGCTGTGGAACAGATGCCGTGAACGATTGGGGGCCTCAGCCGCGGAGCTTGCGAGCCTCGCGCAGGAAAACGAAGCTCTGCTCGAAAGTTTCGGAAACAGTCTGCCTCTCCAGAGCCGGGTTACTTATTTCCTCGACAAGGCCACTCAGCTCGATGAAGCCCTTGCCAGCAAAGTTCGACAACTTCAGGAACTGCGCAGGAAAATGGCCCGCGCGGGCTTCTTTGCGCGCTTCCGCCTTCGATTGGCGCTTTGGAAGGGGCTGAACGACCTTCTGGACGAAGCGTATTGGCAAAAGGAAGCACACAATTCCGGGCTGCTCGACAATGCCACCACGCCCGATGCAGTCCGTAAGCGAACTTCGCTATGGCGGCGCGTCCTGTTCAATTCTCCCCGCGAAGCCACTTTGGCGTTTCTCGTATTTCCTGACAGCACTGTAGGGATTTGCAGGCGGTGGCTGTCACTCGATTTTTGGGTTTCCCGCATGGGGAAACAGCATCTTCGTCTGGCCGTCGGCGAATGGCACAGATTGATTCCTAAAGCGGACCCTGAAAAGCAGGATGCACTCCTGAGAAACACGGCGCAACGATTGCGACTGAATCGAGTCCTCAAACGGCTTCCATGGCAAGTGAGAAGGCTGCGCATTCTGCCGGATGACATCTTGCACGGACTCCCATTTGGCGCCATTGAACTGCCCTCCTCAACAGGGCGGCCTCTTTACCTCGGAGATCGATTTTCCATTTCGAT
>DASZEU010000153.1:0-5666 GCA_035940535.1 Candidatus Angelobacter sp. | reverse complement strand
CTCCTCGAACGCCTCGCGCGATCCGCGTTGGAACTCCAGCATCAAGGCTTCATCGCTGACCATGGTTGCCGGTGTTTCTCCTTCCGGTCTTCCGCAATGCTACGCGAAATCTCATACATAACCTGTAATGTCGCGAATGGCTAAAAAGTTCCCAAGGAGATGAACTTTTAAATAGCGGTTGTTAAACACAAAGCGAGCCACCGGAGGTGGTTCCACGCCCATGCCAGAGAACATGTTGGCGAAGGTATCGATGACAAAGCCCGCCCCAAAATACATTCCTTCAAGAAACAGGCAGGCCAGAAAAGTACAGGTCCAGGCAATGGTCTGCAAACGTTTACTGTCGGTTTTCAGGTTCTCGCTCATAAAGCAACTGAAAGCTAGGAAAGATGTTTGAATTTACCGCAATGGACGCGAAGGGCGCAAAGGAAAGCAGATTGGGCGTGGGTGCTTCTTTTAGACCAGCCTGCCAATCTGCGATACTACTGTTTCTCGTCAATCACAATTATTTGCTGGAGGGCTGGATGCCGGATCAGAGTCCCACGGGACTGAAGTTTCTACGCTGTTTGCTGGTCTTCGTTTTTGTTGCTGGATTTACAAACTTATGGGCAGGAGATACTCCGCCCGCCCGCGATCCCAGGCAGCCGATTGATGAGGAATACACCAGGAAGATTCGCGAATACACGACCCAGCCTTATTTTACCTCTCCACTGGTCGACTATTTGCCGGCATCAAAGACCATTCCCACTCCGAAAGTAGTCCTTGGGGATATCGCCGGAGCTCCCGGCATTCTGCCCTATTCAAAGCAAGTTTATGAATACATGCGGATGCTGGAGAAGGCCAGTCCGCGAGTTAAGGTTTACTCCATTGGCCGTACTGAAGAGGGCCGGGAAATGATTGCAGTAGCGGTCTCGTCGGAAGCCAACCTGGCCCACCTGGAGGAGAACCGCACACGTCTGGCCAAGCTCGCCGATCCGCGTGCCATCAAGCTCGACGACGCCGAAGCCGACCGTCTGATTGATGCCTCAATTCCGGTTTACTACATCACCGGCACCATCCACTCTCCCGAAACCGGCGCGCCCACGGCGCTCATGGAACTCGCCTATCGGCTGGCCGTGGATGAGAGTCCCTATATTAAGGACATCCGCAACGGAGTCATCACCCTGATTACGCCGATCGTGGAGGTCGATGGACGGGACCGCATGGTCGATATTTATCGATGGCATTTGGCACATCCCAAAGAGAATTATCCTCCGCTCGTTTATTGGGGCAAGTATGTGGCCCACGATAACAACCGCGACGCCATGGGCGTAACCCTCAAGTTGACGGAGAACGTCCTCAACACCTTCGTTAATTGGAAAGCGCAGGCCTTGCACGACCTGCATGAATCTGTTCCCTATCTTTACGACAACACTGCCGGTGACGGACCTTTCAACGCATGGGTGGATCCTATCCTCACCAACGAATGGGAGATTCTTGGCTGGCGCGATGTCGCCGAGATGACCAGGTTCGGCATGCCTGGCGTCTTCACGCATGGCCAGTTCGATACCTGGTCGCCCGGTTACCTGATGTTTATTGCTGCCATGCACAACGGCGTGAGCCGCCTCTACGAGACTTTTGGCAATGGTGGTGCGGACACCGTAGAACGCACTTTGGAGCCGGAAGAGTATGCTCGCACCTGGTTCCGCCAGGACCCGCCTCTGCCCAAGACTCAATGGTCGCAGCGCAACAACAATAATTATGAAGAGACCGGATTGCTGACCTCGCTGCATTTCTTTGCCGAAGACAGAAAGTTCTTCCTGAAGAACTTCTACCTCAAGGCCAAGCGTTCGATCACGAAACCTGCCAATGAAGGTCCCGCAGCTTATGTACTGCCGGCGGATGATCCGCGCCCCGGCGCGCAGGCGGCTCTGCTGGCAGTTTTGCGCAAGCAAGGGTGCGAGATCTCACGCGCTACGGCTGCGTTCAGCGTGAAGATGCCCGCTAAAAAGCCCAAGCAGCCTGCCACTGGACGGACAAGTACGGAAACACCTCCTGAAGGCGCTTCCAATCAAAAAGATGAGGCCCAGCAAAAAGAGCCAACTCCGCCAGACACCAGCGCGAAAGGCAAAACTCCTGCTGCGCCCACGATCGTCCAATTCCCTGCTGGCAGCTACATCGTGCGCATGGACCAGCCTTACTCACGCGTGGCGGATGCGCTCCTCGACCATCAATACTGGAGCCCCAATGATCCGCAGAAGACGCCTTACGACGATACCGGCTGGACCTTTGGCGAACTCTTCAACGTGAAGGTGGTTCGCGTTACCGACACCAAAGTGCTCGAAACCCCGATGGAGCGCGTCTCTGAGGTGAAAGCTCCGGGCGGCGTGACCGGAAGCGGCACGCTGTTTGCGATCAACGCCAATGCAGATACGGAGCTGGCCACGCTTCGTTATCGCATGAAGAATGCAAACATTGAAGCAGCCGAGGAGCCGTTTGAATCGAACGGCCACAAGTTCGCTCGCGGGTCGTTCCTCATCAGCAATGCGGATGCCTCCGATCTGCAACGCGCTGCTACTGATTTAGGGTTGCAAGCAATAGCTCTGGCGAGTTCTCCCACGGTCAAATCGCATCCGGTGCGCGCAGCCCGCGTGGCCCTGCTGCACACCTGGCTGACCACGCAAACTGAAGGCTGGTGGCGGTTGGCGCTCGACCAAATGCATGTGCCTTACAGCTACATCAGCACACAGAAAGTCGCGAAAGATTCAGACCTTCGCTCTCACTACGACGTGATTCTGTTTCCACCCTTGGGACGGGGCGATCCCATGACCATTGTCAATGGCATACCCACAAATTGGGGAAACCCGCTCCCCTGGAAAACGACTCCGGAAACCCCAAACATCGGTAATGAAGACTCAACTGACGACCTCCGTCCGGGGCTGACCTGGGCGGGCGTTAGTCATCTTCAGGATTTTGTGCGCCATGGCGGCGTTTTGCTAACCGTGATGGACACCGCCAACCTGGCTGTTGCTCTGCGCATGACTCCGGGCGTCTCCATCGATCAGCCCCGGCAGATGAAGATCGTAGGAAGCATCCTGCAATCGAAAATTGTGGATGCCGCCAGTCCTATCGCGTATGGCTACAGTGATAATCTCCCGGTCTACTGCGACAACGGCCCGGTCTTCGGCCTATCGAATCTGGCGGGCGGACGAGGACGGCGAAGGCTCGGCAGTGAACTAGGCGAGCGTCCCACTGGCCGGGGCGGTCCCGAAGATCCCGATTTCACTCCGGGGCGTCCCGGAGTTGAGGCCCCTGAGCAACCTCATGCCGAGGCTTGGGAAGCCCTACCGCTCACCGACGAACAACGCCGCAATCCCATTACGGTAATTCCCCCGGCAAGCCGTCCACGGGTCATCATCCGATATGCTGACAGCAAAGACCTCCAACTCTCCGGCTTGGTGGAAGGTGGCAGTGAGATCGCCCAGCACCCCGCCGTAATTGACGTGCCTCTAGAGGAAGGACACGTTGTCTTGTTCTCCATTAATCCGATGTATCGCGGCGAGACGGTCGGAAGTTATTCGCTCGTGCTGAATACGATTCTCAATTTCGATAGTTTGAATGTCGGGCGCAAGCTGGCGGAGAAATAAGGACGGCAGATCATTCCAGACCTGGGGCGCCCCATCCTTCGCGTTTTTCGCGAAGGGTGGGATAGCACAATCTACGATGCCGAACGCGCGGTACTCAACTGCAAAACTTTTTCGGAGGACGCTATAACCGATCTTTCCAATAACCAGGTCTTCTGCGACCATGGGCAACGGCTATTACTTGAATTATTGAGGAGTGCTCTCGATAGATAATCGCGAACGGAAAGCGCTTTAGAACAAATCTTCTGGTTTCGGCTAGTCCTCGTGGCCAGCGTTCGGGAGTTTCGAGAATACTGTCGAGGGCTCGCGTAATTTCGGCAACGAACTGCCGGGCTGCCCACGGACTGCGTTTCTGATACCAATCGGTGGCGGCTTCAAACTCAAGGGCTGCTTGCTGATGAAACTCTATTTCTTTAGCCACCTTGGTTGAGCTTGGCATATACGCGGCGACGCAGTTCAGTCCACGGAATGGTCTTGACTGCACCCGCATTTAGCTCTGTCACTCTGCGAGTTATCTCTTTTTCCCATTCCACCTCTGCCGATTCGTCCAGGGTTTCGTCAAGGCTATCGAGCAAAGACCCTGCCAACGCGGCGCGGGCTTCAATCGGAAGGGCCAGAGCTTTTTTTAGTAACTCAGAAACATCTTCGGTCATGGCTTAATTGTACATGTGACAAGGATTTGAAGCTCGCAAAACGATCTTTTAAGGAAATATTCGGCACATCGGTATTTCTCACCGAAAACTCAACCGAGGCCTCCGTGTTCTCCCATCGTTGTCGCGGACATGGGCACGCGAGCCAACTCCTCAGACTCGTACTTGTAAGGGATTCCCCACTCGCCGGTGTGTTTGTTGATGATCAATATCCAGTTGTGAGAGTCAGGAATCGTGGAAATCGTGTAGCTTCCGGCGGGAATGTTCGTCCCTGCAACCGAGATGAGGTTTTCATTGGTGACAAACGTTGTGGCCTGATTCGCGCCAGTCCTCCAGATTTTCCCGTAAGGCACCAGACCGCCAAAAATTTTGCGGCCTCGCATACGGGGACTGGAGTAGGTCACAGCAATCGACTTGCCGCCAGGGAGTTTGCATTCTGACTTCTCCACCGGGCTGGGACGACTGTTTTCAACCTGTTGGGCGGACAAAATGCCTGTTGTCGCGGCCACAAGCAGAATCGTAAAAAATATTTTGTTCAACATGAACATCCTCCATTCCTTCACTTCAGCGCAAATCAGCGGCAAAAACTTCTTTAAGCAAGCAACTGCTTGGCCACCGAGCAATACAGATCCACTGCCTGGAGAAGCTGCTTTTTGGAAATATACTCGCGCTCGGTGTGAGCAACATGAATTGATCCCGGGCCCAGCAGCACCGGTTCACCCCATTTGCTGAGTGCGGGAATATCGGTAGTGAAAGCCGCAACCATGGTCTCAATGCCGGGCACGGTACGCAGCTTCTTGAATGGGATTTCCAGCACAAATTCTGCCTGGGCCAATCCAGCTATCCGTTCTTGGATTTCCTCGCGCAGAGAATCCGACGGACCGACCAGCCGATATAACAATTGAGCACTAGCATGATCAGCAATCACGTTGGGAGCCCGGCCCCCCTCGATCACTCCAATGTTCATCGTGCAAGGCCCTACTTCGGGATTGTTGGGCAAAGCCATCTGGCGCAGGAGGTCGAGGGCATGCAGAAGTTTTTCAATGGCAGACTCGCCCAATTCAGGATAGGCAGAATGGGCCATCTTGCCGCGAGCGACTACCTCCGCGCGCAGAGCGCCCTTCGAAGCCACAGCGATCTTGTTTTCAGTTGGCTCACCGTTGATCAGGAACCTGCTCCCCAATGGATTTTCATTGGCGATCTTGGCGCCCAGGCTGTCTCGCTCTTCGCCCACCAGAAACAACATGCCCACGGCTGCGCCTTCTTTTCGCAGACGTTCGCAGGCGGCTATCTGGGCGGCGGCAATTCCTTTGGCGTCACACGACCCACGGCCATAGATGTTTTCATTGTCTTCGGACGAAGGAATAAAAGGGGGCACAGTGTCGATGTGAGTTGA
>DASZEU010000152.1:0-7178 GCA_035940535.1 Candidatus Angelobacter sp. | reverse complement strand
CCCACACGGAATCCAGAGTACAGGGGGATTATAATACTAGCTATATAACTAGTCAAACACTTTTTTAATTCATTCACAGCTTCGTAAGCGCTGGGAAAGATTACAGATAAATGACAAGCCCCAGAGGGGCGACACAGGTTTCTTTTGCTCTCTCCGACAAATCTGTTAATCGAAAAGGTTCATGGAAAGCTTAACTGAACAGTATTGGCTTTAGCCCCTGAGGTTCTCCGTCACTGTGCAGCGAACGAAAAGCTTGCTTTAGCCGTTTCTTTCTCGTTGATTTTGATCTTTACGCTTTGCTCGCCGAGCTTCTCATGGATCGCGGTCAGCGTGTATTCACCAGGAGGTAAATCCTTGATCTGGAAGCTGCCATCTTGCGCAGTGACGGCAAAGTACGGATGCGGCAAGACATTCACGTAGGCCTTCATCCAGGGATGCTGGTTGCACTGCACCGGCATCATGATTTCAGGATGTTGAAAACTTTTTGTGAGTGGCGCGCTACGAGCCATCTGAGACTCGTTCCAATCGGCATTGTTTTTGGGCATAGGATGTACGTTGTGCTCCGTCAGGTCGCCGTTCAGGATTTTCAGCGGCTGACCGGCCATCAACCCCAGTACGTGAGGAGCATAGCGACAGCCCTTCTGGTCGAGTACCACCGGCCCGCTGGGAGGCGAGAACGTAAACTGTCCTAACCCGTCTTTTACGTATACAAAAACATTCGCCAGCTTGCCATTGTTGACCACCAGAACGTCCGGTGTTTGAGGTTCAATCGGGCAGGATGGATCCTGGGTCATATCGATTGTTTTGAACTTTCCCGCAGAGCCTTTGAAAACGACCGTGCCCGTGATCGCCCCGGCCGTACTCTTGTCCACCGGAGGCGCCGCTGGAGAAGCTGGGGTTGGCGTGGTGGCCGCAGTTTCTCCGCCAGACTTTTCCGATTTGCCACAACCCACGCAAAAGAGAATGCACAAGAAGACTGATAAATAGATGGATTTCATTAGAGCTGGTCCGCAGTAAAGATATTAACCTTAAGTAAGACACCTCCGCAGCTTGCGCTTGATTTCAGGCTTTTCTTTACCGGGGATTCAGTGAGCAATTCACTGTGAGCGATCAAGAAATGAACGCGGCTCAACGCTGCGGCTGCACCACGACATATTCGAGATTGCCTGCTGCGGCTGCGGCATCCATTGCTTCCGGCAGAGCGGCCAGCGGGTACACACGCGGGCGGATCGCGCTGATGTCGAGCAGCCCGCTGCGTAACAAATCGAGCAACCGCCGGTAAGCGCCCGCCGGGTACATGAATTGGCCGATAATCTCCCAACTGTTCAACATAAGCATGGTGTAAGGGACCGGCAGATCGCTGGTCATGCTCCCCATCAATACAAGCCTGCCACCTCGACGCAGGCTGTGAAGCGCTGCAAGCGTTGAGTTGGGGGCCTTAGCCTGTCCCACCATATCGAAGGCGATATGCGCCCCACCTCCGGAAGCTGTTCGGAGCGCAGCCACGTCTGCTTTTACATCACCCGTCAGCGCCACCGATGAAACTCGCGACCCGCCAGCGCGCGCCACCGCTTCCAAAGCTGCCAGATTGCGTCCGGCGGCAATCACGCGAGCCGCGCCTAATGCAATCCCGAGCAACACGGCTGCACTGCCGTAGGCGCCCGTGGCTCCGTTCACAATGAGTGTCTCACCCGGCGCAAGCCTGCCTCGAAGCAGCCCCCCGTACGGAACGATACAGCGAGCGACGGCTGCAAGCTGAGCAGCATCAACATTGTCCAGCCCTTCAGCGGGCGTAACCGCCTCGACGGGCATTAGCGCGTACTCAGCGAGAGTTCCGTCCGGCCAGTCTGCCAGAACCGGCTCCGCGCCTGCGCCTGAGGTGAGGCCAATGAGGATCTGCGCTGGATCTTCGACATTCTCCCGCGCCACGAAATGCGAAGAGAGCATCACGCGCTGCCCAGGCTTGAGATGCCAAACATCACGGCCAACCACATCCACGACACCTACTCCATTGGTCCCGATAGTGAACTCGCCAGGAGGTGGGTTGTAGATGGGCAGCTTGCCTTGGACATAAGGCTTTAGGTACGACATCAGAGACGACGCTTCGATCCGTACCAGCACGCTGCCAGGGCGCACCTGCGGCACGGGTACATCCTTCAAGCTGAGGTTTCCTCCAAACCGCTCCAACCGCCAAGCCTTCATAAGTGCTTCCTTTCGGGGGCCGTCAGTATCGTACTGCAACATCTATTCTTGCTCCCATCTCCTGTTCCGTCCACAATGGTGTGATCGTGCGGATTCGCATCGAGCGATGATGGGACTCCACACCAATGTCACTTACATTTCGTGGGCTAAGCATCAATTTCTTCCCTTAAAACGTGCTGTCTTCCTGAGCGCAGCGAAGAGCCTGCACTGAGGCACCGCCGAAGTGACCCCGAAAATGCGTAAATATTCCACGTGAGATTAAAAGGCAACTCGGCAATGCTTGATTTTTCCGTCAAAAGCCAGTCGCGCGTAACCAGCAGCTTGATATTCTGTACACTTTCAGAGACTAGGCGTATGCGTGTCCTGTTAGTTCTCCTTTACTGTGTATTTGCGCTTACCGGTGTTCTTACAGCCTTACCTGGTCCATGGCTGCCAATCTTGGCAAAAAAGTGGATGCTCACTGACACACAGGCTGGATCGGTAATCGCGGCTCAGTTTCTCGGAAATACAATTGGCTGTTTTTTTGCCGTGCGGAACCTTCGATCAAGTCTGTTTCTCGGACTGGCCATGATGCTGCTAGGAACCTGCGGGGCGGTATTTCTTCGTTGGCCTGATTTACTGATTTGCTTTTTTTGTTATGGCATCGGTCTCGGACTCTCAATTCCCGCCACGAACTTGATCGTTGCTACCTTGCTGCCTGCCCGGCGTGCAGTTTCCCTGAGTCTATTAAATTGCGTGTGGGGAGTGGGGGCCATCTCTTGCCCGGTCCTTGTTCTGATTGCACAAAGATTTGGCTCGATGGATGCCCTGCTTTTAACTATAAGTTTGGGAGCCGGGCTTCTGCTGGTTTTATTGTTAGCTTGTCGTTGGCCGAAACTCCTGCCCACAGAACAACCTGATCCAATCCATGCATCTTCGTTGAAACATCTCTTGATTTTTGCAGTCCTCTTGTTTCTCTATGTGGGTACAGAGACATGTATAGCTGGCTGGATCACGCTCTACGGGCAGAGAAATTTTGCTCAGTTTTACGGATTCACACCATCACCAGTGACTTATTTCTGGGCAGCCCTGATTTTGGGACGGGCAGCGAGCGCCTATCTGCTCCGATGGACCAGTGAGAGAAGCCTTTACACCGCGTCAGTTGCATTGGGATTGGGGGCCTTTATTCTGGTCCTCAGTGGGCACTCACTGGCCGCCATGATTCTTGGAACAATTCTCTCCGGCTTGGCTCTGGCCCCAATCTTTCCCCTGCTGTTATCGTTCGCAGCGCCGTTTCTGCTTTCAGCAAAGAACGGTGGCTGGGTATTTGCCTGCGCCGCTCTTGGAGGAGCCGTCTTGCCGTGGGCGACCGGGAAGATCTCAACCACTTACTCCACGCTTCATTCGGGCCTGATGGTTCCACTTGCAGCGCTATTCTCGCTTTTCATGCTGAGTTTTTGGCTGCCTCGCTTCAAGGAACGAAAGCCGGTTCTGGCTGCGTCGATACAGTAAAGAACCAAAACCCACCACCCTTCGGCCAACCTCAGGGCGGGCAACGGGCACGGAGACGCAGTGCAGCATAGCCGCAACCAAAGCTCAACGCTGATGAACGCTGATTTGAACTGATTGGCGCTGATGGGCGCTAGTCCGGTGCCAGCCGGACGAATGAAAATAGCCCGCCGTTTCAACGGCGGGAGAGATAGGCAGATAAGCCAAGTCCCCCTTCAGAGCCTGCCCTGAGGTGCAGCCGAAAGGGGGACGATTGAAAATCGTCGTGGCCTGATACGATTTCAGGGCCTAGTGGTTTGACCGCGTAGAAAGAGTATTTTTCGTGAAGACTTGTAACAGCCCCAACCATCCCTAGCGGGATGGTTGCGTGAACCAGAAACTCCAAACTTACGATGGATTACAGATATAGAACTCAAGGAAACGGTGATGAGGGGATACCAAAGATCCAGTCCCCGGCAGGGGACGAATGAGAGTAGCCCCGTCACGTCGAGACAGAGTGCGCGCGTCTGTTGCGCGCACTCTGTCTCGTAAGTGCGGGGTACAGAACGAACAGACCCTTATTCCTTACGCCGTAGGCTTGCGCGTAGCGAAGCGGAGCGCACTAATAAAAGCAGGGAGTTTCTGGAGAGTCGCGGACCTCGACGATGTCGAGGTGAATTGCGAGAAGAAACTGCTCGTAGAAGTCATTGGGTCGACATTTTCTTGGTTGGGACAGTTCTACTAACCCCTTTAGTTTCAAAAAAAGGAATTGAAGTTTCCAGGGAGGGCATGACTTTAGAGCTTGCGGAAAAAAGGGACTATCAGAGTTGATTTCCATCAGGGCAGGGCAGAGCAGGGCCTGTCCTGAGGTCCGCCGGAGGAAGTTTACTCGTGCCGCAAAGCTCCTTCACCGAAGAAGAACTTTGGTATCGGAAAGAACCAATTTTCAGCGGTCAAGACACTAGTAGTACGGAGGCACGGGAGAAGACTTCTTTCACAATTATCGTAATCATGGATTTTTGGTTTTCTCCGCGTCTCCGTGCCGTTGTCCGCCCTGAGGTTGGCCGAAGGGTGGTGGGTCTTAATTTTGTTTTTCCTTTGCGCCCTTAGCGTCCTTTGCGGTGTGATGCTCTCTTAAACCGGCTTCAACGCTGCCCGGAAACCATCCAACTCCTTGGACGCAGCTACCCGGCTGGTGCCTGTAGACTCACGGACAATCAACTCTGGCTCAACCAGAATTTCCTTGGGAACTTCGCGGCCATTCAGACGGTCCAGCAGGGTCTGTGCTGCAATTTCCGCCATCTTCTGCAATGGCTGGCGGATGGTCGTAAGGCTTGGGTTTTGAAATGCCGCACTATTAATGTCGTCAAACCCGACTACCGAAACGTCCTCAGGAATTCTGAATCCTGCTTCTCGCAGAGAGCGGATTGCGCCAATGGCCGAAAAATCGTTATAGGCAAAGACGGCAGTAAACTCCTTCTTTTTCTTGAGAAATTCCTGCATAACCGGATAAGCGACTAAGGGTGAGAACGTGTCCATGGTCAGTTGCAGAGTCAATTCCGAAAAAATCCGAATGCCCAGCCGGGGCGCGGCCTGCTGGATCGCCCTCCAGCGCTCTTCAGAATCCGCGCTGAATGGCTGTCCCTTCATGAATACGATGCGTTTGTGGCCAAGATGGGCAAGATGCTTTAAAGCCAGAGTCGCTGCACGGTCATGGTCCAAAATTATGTTGGTGAGGTCGGGCAGTTTCGTGTGGCCTGAAATCGCAACTGCCGGCAGAGGCAAAGGCTTCTCCAGCGCGGTATCAATAATGATGAAGCCGTCTACCGATCTTTCCATGAGGATCTTGGAATACTCTTCCAGCAGATCAGGCCGGCGGCGGTGCGTCGCCACAAAATAGAAGTACCTTTGCTGAATCAGATATTCGCCAATCGCATTGAGCAGCAAGGCTCCGTATCCCTCGCTTACTTCTGGCGCAAGGATTCCCACGGTATAGCTGCGCTTGTTTTTGAGAGATCGTGCTATGTGGTTCGGACGGTAATTCAGTTTTCTGGCCGCGGCAAAGATGCGGTCCTGGGTTTCCTGCGGAATCTCGCTGGCCCTGGGAACTCCGTTGAGGACCACTGAAATAGTCCCAGGAGTCAAATTCAGGTAATCCGCCAGCACCTTCAAATTGACGACTACAGACGATTTGCTCTTACCCACCCTCCGTCCGGGCATTCTTGATATCTCCTTGGTTTTCTGGTTCTGAGGGGGGATTTTTTCGATCTCTACGAATCCATTGTTGTTAGCTTAACTGATTTTAATCCAGGTTTCCCATGCAAAGCCATGTCCAATTTTCAGCGGAAACGCCCCTTGACATTTCCTATTCAAAAGAGAGAACATCCCAGCTCTTTTACCAAATCGTTTTGGTAAACGGATCGATGGATCTGACAAATTCGTTCCCGGTTGAACGGTATGCTCTTTGCGGCAGCATCTTGCCTAGAACCGCGTTTTGATTCAACGAATGCCGTTGACTCGAATCGTTCCAGCCCCAGCCCTGTCCTGCGGGAAAACTCATCTCCCATCGCGCCTAAAGAAGGTATTTGGCGGCGATCGGCCGGTTGTTCATCAATCTCAGAAAAAGACTGGAGAGTACCATGCAAATTCGTTGGTTGCCCAAATCGTTGCTTGCAGCCATGCTCATGCTTCTTGCGGCAGGGAGCGCGCTGAAGGCCTTTGCCCAACAACACGTCAGCAATCCGTTCGTCGGCGCGACACAATACACCAACCCCGATTACACCAAAGAAGTTCAAGCTGTCGCTGCGACCGTCTCCGATCCGGTGCTCAAGGCCCAGATGAATACGGTAACAACCTACTCGATGGGAATCTGGATGGATCGTATTGCCGCGATCGCGGGAAACTCCGCTGGAGGAGGCCGCTTGGGTTTGCAGGAACAACTGGATAACGCTGTGGCGCTACAACAGAGCGCCGCAAACGGCGGCAAGCCCGTGGTGGTCCCCCTGGTCATCTATGATCTGCCCGACCGCGATTGCGCCGCTCGCGCATCCAATGGTGAGCTGAGCATCGCCGCCAATCCGCCGGCCCAACCGTTGGACGGTCTGACCACATACCAAACGCAATACATTGACGTGATCGCCAGCATTTTGAAGAACTCCAAGTACGTCAATCTCCGTTTCGTGCTGGTGATCGAACCGGATTCCCTTCCCAATCTGGTCACCAACTTGAACCTCGCGCCCTGTGCCGCCGCCAATTCAAGCGGCGTGTATGTGAAGGGGGTCCAGCACGCGATCAACACATTTCATGCCATCTCCAACGCCTATCTCTATCTTGATATCGGGCACTCGGCCTGGCTCGGCTGGCCGAATAACGCAAACGCGGCTGTGACTTTATTCACGAGCGTGGTCAGTGGCGCCACAGCGGGCCTTAGCTCGATCGATGGCTTTATCGACGACACCGCGAACTACACTCCGTTAAAAGAGCCGTTCATTAACGCCAGCCAGACCTTG
>DASZEU010000151.1:0-7774 GCA_035940535.1 Candidatus Angelobacter sp. | reverse complement strand
CCGGCATCGTTTCACCTTGGCCGTCCTCGGCGAGACGCCATCCCACGGGAACATCCTCTTCCGCGATTTCAAGGCGTCCATCCTCACTTCGTTAGAGAGCGCCCGCTATTACTCTATCCTGGTTGGCTTTCCGATCTTGGGGGATCAATTCCCCTTTGCCAATCGTGTCGGCAATATTGGGCGCAACACTTACCGTGGCGACCCTACCTATACTACCGACCTGCGCGTCCAACGGCTGATTCCTTTCTCGGAACGCCTGAAAGGCGCGATCAGTTGCGAAGCTTCAACCTCTTTAATCGGGCCAATGTCCTGGACATAGACCATGTCTACGGAGCTCCGGTCTTGCTCGGTCCTCAACCCCGCGCCTTTGGAGACGGCATCTCCAGTCCAGGCAACCCCACCTTCGGCACGCCTAAATTCGTTGGGCCCGCCCGTCAACTCCAACTTTCGCTTCGGCTCACCTTTTGAGGAAGAAGGGCAATGATCAAACCATTCACAGCCGTCGGTCTTGTTCCCACGATTCGTGGCATCCGTTCCCGCAAGGACATCCAGATCAACCTCGAACATTTGAAGCACCTCGTCAAGGCTGCGAATTGGCTCTCTGGACTCAGCCTGCCTGTCCGGCTCATTGCGATTCCCGAAGGCGCGCTCCAGGCCTTTAACGATGAAGTTCTCGATGTTGATCATGCCCAATTCGCCCGCGAATGCGCCATCGATATCCCTGGCGAAGAGACTGAAGAGCTTGGCAAGCTGGCCCGCGAATGGGATTGTTTCATCATGGCGCAGGCCAAGGCACGCCATCCCGACTGGAAAGACCGTTTCTTCAACGTTGGATTTATCCTCGATCCCAAGGGCAACGTCATCCTTCAGCATTACAAAGTCTCTCCGCTGTGGCCGGTCGAGCATTCGGTTTGCCCACACGATGTCTACGACTGGTGGATCGAAAAGTATGGCAACACCCTGCAATCATTCTGGCCCGTGGTCGATACTGAGATCGGCCGCATGGGCATCATGATGGCCAACGAAGGCTCCTATCCGGAGAATGCCCGCGCTCTCGCTATGAACGGCGCAGAGATCATCTATCGCGCCTCCTATCCCCATCCCGGCAGTGGCAATGACTACTTCGAAATCCAAAGCGCAGCCCGCGCTCTCGACAACAATGTTTACGTGGTTGCCCCTAATGTCGGAACGTACTACCTCTTCCCCGAAGACCATACTCCGATCGACACCTTTGGCGGCCGTTCCTACATTTTCAATTACAAAGGACAGAAAGTCGGCAAGCTCGAATACAGTGGAGGATCGAGTTATGTTGCCGGCGTTATCGACATCGAAGCTCTTCGGGATCACCGCGATCGCGCCAAGTGGGACAACTGGATGAAAGATCTTCGCACCGAACTCTACCAGATCGTCTACGAAAAGCCCATCTATCCAAAAAATCTCTACTTGAAGCGTGAACCTATGAAGCACGCCGAGTACTACGAGACAATCACCAGGAACCAGATCAAGCTGATGCAAGATCGCAATATTTGGAAAAAACCCTCGGAGTGAATCCAATATTGTTCCACGCAGCAGAACCAGCGGGTTGTAGAGAATCTGTCCTGTTCTGGAAGGTTAGATTTCTGCGCGAAACAGTTGGGAGGTATCATCAGAGGTACGCCACCTTACGTTCAAATTCGAATTTATCTTTTGTGTACGGGGCGTCGTAGCGGCAAATCCCGAGACAGTACAATGCAATCGTGGCGAATCTGGAAGGCAAAACAGCGGTAATCACTGGCGGAGCTGTCCACTTGGGCAGGGCCATCGCTTTGGCGATGGCTGATGCCGGGGCACAGGTCGCGTTCACATACCTGGATTCAAAGGATGAAGCCAGCCGAACCCTGGCTGAAATAAAACAAAAACGCCGGCAAGCGATCGCTGTGGAATGTGACGTCCGTGATGGAAAGAGCATTGCAGCAGCACTTAAAACCATCCAGCAACAATGCGGGCAGATCGATATTCTGGTCAATAATGCTGGTTTTTTTGAGACCGCGGACTTCAATGACATCAGCGAAGAGCAATGGGACAACATGTTCGCCATCAACGTGCGCGGCCCTTTTCTGGTGACCAGGCACTGTGTTCCTGCATTACGCTCCAGACATGGACGCATCATTAATCTAGGCTCTCTGGGCGGGGAAAAGCCCTGGGCCACTCACGCGCACTACTGTTCGTCGAAAGCCGCTCTGCATGCGCTGAGCCGGGTGATGGCCAAAGCTCTGGCTCCCGAGATTGCAGTCAACTGCGTTGCGCCAGGAATGATTGATCAAGGTGACCATGATGGGGTCAGATTAGAGCGATTTGCTCGAAGCACACCGATGAAGCGGAACGGTTCTCCTGAAGATGTCGTGAGCGCAGTCATGTACTTTGCTACCGCGCCTCATTTCATTACTGGACAGATATTGACGGTCGATGGAGGGTTGGGGCTCAGGTGAGATTTCTAATTTGAAATTTTTAATTTTGATTTTGAATTTTAAAATTTAATGCAGGGGACATTCGCGAATCGCGTTGTCCATGACCTCGCGCAATATCTTGGCCAGTTTTTCTGTGGTGAATGGCTTTTGCAGAAAGGGTATACCCTTTTCCTCTGAACCATCTTCTCCCGGATATCCCGACATGATGATGATTTTCAGGTCAGGGTCGAGGGCTGCCAGGGTCTTTGCCAGCTTCAGGCCATTCATGCCGGGCATGACTACATCGGTGAGCAGAACGTGGATCGATCCCTGATGTTTCTGGAATTTTTCAATTGCATCAGCCCCGCAGGCCGCACAGATCACCGAGTATTTGAGATGTGAAAGCAGCATGGCTGTAACTTCGCGAATGCCTTCTTCATCTTCCACCAGTAAAATAGTTCCAAGAGAGCTGGGCATGATGATGGCCGCCTCTGCCGGCGCCTCCCTTCCTGAGCGAAGAGCAGTATTCATGGGGTAGCTGTTTTCGGGTTGACGGTCGCGCATGGTCTTGCTCCTTTGCGACCTTCGAAAAATAAGATCGCAGTATATTCATCGGTGGAAGACAAAGGATGATTTAGTCTAGACGGGCTTTTGGAATTGCAAAAGACACTTTAGTACTCAGTACCTTTGGCTCACGAAGGCCTTGACCACAATCGCTCGCGGGGACTTTCCCAGCGGGATCATGGTGGCTACGGGGAAGACTTGAGTTCGTGGCTGCCCATTCTCAGCTCGCGGCTGGCCTTTGCTGTCGGTCAGCTCCAGCGCTGTAAGATCGCCGCTGGCTGTGTTGACGACCAGCAGCAGAAGCTGATTGGGAGATAGAGCCATGGCTTCAGGATGGCTGCCCACATCGGCCGATCCAATTCTCTTGCCGTTATCGATGCTGTAGACGGCAACCGAATCAGAGCCAAAATTGCTGACAAAAAGGAGGGTGTTGTCCGGAGAAACCAAGGCCCGCACAGGCTGGCTGCCAATCAAGAAGCTTCCATTCACCTCATTGGAGTTGGTGATGATCTCGGAGACAGAGCTGGAGTTGAAGTTGCAGACAAAGACTTCGCCCCCATCCGGCTTTACCGCAATATATGCTGGAGTCTTGCCGACATCAAGCAGCGCCAGCAGGCTGTCATTCTTCAGGTCCACCACTGCCACTTGATCGGAAGCGCCACAGGTTATGAATGCCTTGCTGGCATCGGGCAATAAGCCCATCTCTTCCGGTTTGGCACAAACTTTGACCTTGCCGCGCACACTCAGCTTGTCGGCGTCAATCACCGCCACTGAATCTTCGTTGCGCAAAGTGACTAATACCAGCTTTCCATCGCGAGTGGAGCGTGCCAGGTTGCTGCCATTGCCCACTTCAATGGTGCGGATAACTTTGCGCTGGTTCAGGTCGATCACGGAAAGGTTGGCAGAACCGGAATTCGCTACATAAGCGCGATTGCCGTCGGCTGAAACATCCACAAAAAATGGGGCCCGATGCACGCCAATGGTGGAGACAACTTTGTTGCTCTCGGCGTCGATCACGCTGATGTTGTTGGAATCTGTGTTGGCTACATAGATCTCGTTCTTGGTGGGATTCGTGGCGATTCCCGTAGGACCTTTGCCAACATGCACAGTGGCCGCAACCCGCAACACGCGCAGGTCGATCACAGTGACGGTATCGTTGCCGCCGTTGGTGACGTAAGCAAACTCGCGATAGTTAGGTCCCGGCTCTGGAGGATTCTGACAGCCGCAGAGGAGCGCAAGCACAGCCAATATCAGCGTCAGCCTCAAGAAAGCAGAGACTGGCAATTTATCTTGATGCCTTTGCCGCAGCGTAATGGGCCACAGGTTCCTGCACGTTGCGATGAAGTATAGGAGCAATCTGACGTACCTCGGACATCAATTGATCGAACTGGTCCGGCAAAATAGACTGTGCCCCATCAGAAAGCGCATGATCAGGATCGTGGTGGACTTCCACCAGCAATCCGTCGGCGCCCACGGCGACGGCAGCTCGGGAAAGAGGAATCACTTTGTTGCGTTTGCCTGTACCGTGGCTGGGATCGACGACGATGGGGAGATGGCTGAGTCGCTGTACCGCAGGCACAATACTCAAGTCCAGCGTATTGCGGGTGTGATCAGCAAAGGTGCGCACCCCACGCTCGCAAAGGATCACCTCGTAATTGCCCTCGCTCATGATGTACTCAGCCGCCATGAGAAACTCTTCCAGGGTGGCAGACATGCCCCGTTTGAGCAACACTGGCTTGCGCAGCCGGCCTGCCTTCTTGAGCAAGGAGAAATTCTGCATGTTGCGGGCGCCGATCTGGATCACGTCCGCATACTCGTTCACCAACTCCAGCGACTCATCGTCGATGGCTTCGGTAATGATACGCAATCCGTAGCGCTCCCGGATTTCTGCCATGATCTTTAGGGCCTCTTCGCCGAGTCCCTGAAATGCATAAGGTGACGTGCGAGGCTTGTAAGCTCCGCCGCGGAAGAACCGCGCACCGGCCTTGGCCACGCGCGCCGCTATCGTAAATGCCTGCTCCGGAGATTCAATGGAGCATGGACCACCTACGATGCCCAAGTCGCGTCCGCCGAAGCTGGCATCGGTCCCGGCAAAGTGAATGACCGTATCGTCTTCTTTTATGTCCCTGCTCACCAGCTTATAGGGCTTGCTGACGGCAATGACCTCCTGCACGCCAGACATCTCTTCCAGGCTTCCGGGGTCTACAGTGGCTCGGTTTCCGGTAATACCGATGGCAGTCCGCTGCACCCCCGGAATCGAATGGGCACGATAGCCCAAGGATTCAATTCTTTCGCAAACGGCGCGGATCTGCTCTTCACTAGCGTGCGCCTTCATAACGACTAGCATAAGAACCTCTTGTATAAGACCTTATAAGTTTACTGTTGTATACGTTGCGGCGGCAAATAAAGCTGGTATTTAGCATGTTAAAATCAGTTACTTAACGCATGGCGCCAGAAGGACCAGGGCGAAAACCGAAATTCAGCATGAAAGATGTGCTGCTTTGGTCTAAAGGCGAGGTGCCTAAGCCAGGACCACGGCGGATTGGCATCCATACTTCTACCGCAGGAGGAGTGCAGGCCGCGGCGGAGCGCGCCTACCGGCTGGGAGCGAACACGTTTCAGATATTCTCCTCGAGCCCACGCCAATGGAAGCCTTATGTGCTGGGCAAGCCGCAATGCGATGAGATGCGCCACTTGCGCGAGCAATATGGAATCGCTCCGCTGGCCATCCATAGCAGCTATCTGGTAAATCTGGCCAGCTCCACGCCGGAATTTCACCGCAAATCGGTTCAGGCGTTTCGTGGAGAGTTGGAGAGAGCACTCGCCCTTTGCGCTGAATTCCTGGTGTTGCATCCAGGATCATTTCGGGGCCGCAGCCGTGAAGAAGGACTGGCTTTAGTGGCCGCGTCCATTGCCGAAGCGGCACAGGGGTTGGATCTGGAGAAATCTAATCTCCGCGTATTGATCGAAAACACCGCGGGAGCGGAATTTTCTCTGGGAGGATCGTTTGATCAGGTCGCCCAGTTGCTTGAATACCTGCAACCAGTTTGCCCGGTGGGTGCGTGCATCGACACCTGCCACACTCACGTTTCCGGATACGACATTGTCTCCGAAAGCGGCTGGAATGAGACCATGCGGAAGCTGGATGCTACGGTTGGCTTGAAGCGCGTCTTCGTCTGGCACTGCAATGACGCTAAAGACAGTTGCGGCTCCAGGCGAGACCGCCATGAGCACATTGGCAAAGGGACGATTGGATTGGAGCCGTTTCGGAGATTGTTGAATGATCCGCGCACGCTTCATGCGGCCTTCATCGCCGAGACACCCATCGATGAACCGCGAGACGATATGCGCAACATCGAAAGGCTGAAGTCCCTCGTGAACACCGCAGATAGTGCAGCGAAAAAGATCGCCGCTGGCAAGGACCGAAGAAAAAAGCCGGCTTGAGATTGGATGTACCAAAGCAATATGCCCGAAACACAGAACATGACCGCAAATCAATCTGAGCAGCGCGACCTTCGCTACGATCCCCAGCGGATCGAAGAGAAGTGGTCGGCGCGATGGCAGGCTGATCCGAATTTGTATGCTGCCGAACCGCACGACAGCAAGCGTAAGAAATATTACGTCTTGGAAATGCTTCCCTACCCTTCGGGCGCGCTGCACATGGGCCACGTGCGCAATTACTCCATCGGCGATGCCCTGGCGCGCTATATGTGGATGCGCGGTCATAATGTGCTTCATCCCATGGGCTGGGACGCCTTTGGCCTTCCTGCCGAGAATGCCGCCATTAAAAACAACGTTCCACCCAAAGAGTGGACGCTCAAGAACATCGCCAACATGAAAGCCCAGATGAAGCGCCTGGGCTTTGCCTACGACTGGTCGCGTGAGATCGCCTCTTGCTTGCCAGAGTATTACCGGTGGAACCAGTGGTTCTTCTTGAAGCTTTATGAGAAGGGCCTTGCCTATCGCAAAAAGAGCAAAGTGAACTGGTGTCCGGAGTGCGCAACCGTTCTGGCTAACGAGCAGGTGGTAGATGGCTGTTGCTGGCGGCATGAAGAGACTCCGGTGGAGCAGCGCGAACTGGAGCAGTGGTTCGTCCGCACGACAAACTACTCGGAAGAGTTGCTCCGTGACATTAATAAGCTTGAAGGATGGCCGGAAAAAGTTCGGGTAATGCAACGTAACTGGATTGGCCGCAGTGAAGGCGCGTTGGTTGATTTTAAGATCGATGGCATTATCGGTCCTGGCGGTGACAAGATCACCGTATTCACTACGCGCATTGACACGATTTATGGCGCCACCTCGATCCAGCTTGCTCCTGAGCATCCTGTAGTCGCTGATCTGGTGGGCAACGATCCGCATCTTTTCGCCAAGGTCGAGCAGTTGGTGCGCGAACAAGGCAAGGCCCGCGAAGCCGGCGACATCGGCGGAATTGAAAAGCATGGTGTGTTCACGCATCGTTACGCCGTCAATCCTTTTAATCAGGAAAAAATTCCGATATGGATTGCCAATTACATCTTGATGGATTACGGGACGGGCGCAATCATGTCGGTACCTGCGCATGATGAGCGTGACCATGAGTTTGCCATGAAGTATGGCTTAGAAGCTCGCGTGGTCATACTTCCGCGCCGGGTTGGCGAACCTCCCGAGGAGGGCCAACCAGAAAAACCTCTGCTTCCCTACACGGAAAAAGAGAGCCTGCTCATCAACTCCGGCGAGTTCGATGGTTTGTCGAACGACGACGCGATCGAGAAGATGTGCACTTACGCGGAGAAGCATGGCTTCGG
>DASZEU010000150.1:0-5319 GCA_035940535.1 Candidatus Angelobacter sp. | reverse complement strand
GCCACTTATAGTGCTAAATGACAGCAGCGTCGGTTATTGCCTCTTTACGCGGATTCTACCATTGAAGGACTGCAACTCCATCGAAGATGATCCCGAATTGGAGGTACCTACCAAGGAACGTCCTGTAGAAGGGACAAATGTACTGTGGGGCTTTTGCTGGAGGGGAAAGTCATTTTCTACAGATCCAGTAAGTGAGCGAGCGGTCAGATCAACGGAAGCATTTTGGGGAAGGGCGACATCAATCGTGCCGCTATGGGTAGTCAGGTTGTAGATGCCTCCGCCGGAACAGTCGCCGCGATAACTGATATCTCCGCTGGTCGCCCCAACCACCACCCTGGGGCCGGAAACATTCTCAAGCTGCACTGGGCTGCTGTTTGAGGTCACATCCACATAGCCATTGGCGATATCGGTCAAAGCGATGGGAGCGGCGATGCTACGGACATGAATATGGGCGTTGGCCACGTTCTTGATCGTAATTCGTCCTGTATCGGAAGAGAGGGAGAGGTCGGAGTTCAGGTTTTCCACCGTGATAGGCGCGGTGGCTGTGCTTACCGTAACCGCTACGCCCGGAGGTACGGTGATGTCATATTCAACCTTGGATTCATCGGCCGAGAGCTTTTGCTGGGAGATAACATGGGTGCGAATCTCGACCCGCCGGCCGTCGGGCATGCCATTGGAATCTACTTCAAGCTTATCGGAATGCCTGGTCGCGTTGACAACTACCTGCTGACCACTCCCAGGATGAAGAGTTACTGAGCCGCTATTGTTCACAATATTGACCAGCCCACCGGGAGCAATCTTGATCTTGACAGGGTTCTGCGAATCATTGGCCGCTGCGAGGGCCACAACAAAAGTGGAAAATGCCACGAAAACTGCGGTTGGATAAAGTCTTGTCATCCTCATCCTGCTTTCGGCGCCTCCATCCACTCTATTCAAGCGACCGGACCGTCGCCATCTCATACAGCACGGCCTTTTGGTGGTAGGCATCCCTCAGATGCGCCTGGACTACTGGATCGTCAGGGCTTTCGCCGGCGGCCTTGCGCGCATCGGAAATGTAGGAATTCACCTCCCGCAAGCTGTTTTCGTAGGCTGAGCCGAGGTCCGGTTGCTGCTGGGTAACCTGGCTGAGTAATTTCTGGTCATCGTTGTCGAAGACAACCGGGGGGATCGCGTTGCCGGCAGATGTTCCGGAGGATTGTACGGAAGTTGGATGATAACTGATGAGGACAACTACCAGGGCAACTACGGCAGCCAGTGCCAACGTCCAGGCTAGGAGCGTCCTACTCTTCTCTTGCTTCGCGATTGTCGGGTATGTCGTTGTTTGTCCCTGGCGGGACATTCGACCCTCCAAAAGGCCTTCGCGCTGGAGCGATTGCTCGATGTTTTTCCAGACACGAGGGTTGGGATCGTACATGGGCAGCAACAGCTTGGCCTGGTCGGCGATATACTTCAGGTCGCGCACCAATGCGGTGCAAGATTCGCAGCTCCGCAAATGGCCTTCCTGTTCGGCATCTCCGCCGCTTTCAATGATATGCGGCAGCACTTCCTGGAATTCCTTGCAGTTCATCTTCTCATCCTCTCCCGACTGCAAGCCCAGCCGCTCATCTGGCGCGGACGGCCTTCTCGGCTCTGCTGAGCTTTAGCAGGTCGCGCAATTTCATGCGCGCCTTGTGTAATTGCGATTTGCTGTTGCCAATAGAACAGCCCATCATTTCGGCGATCTCGTTGTGCTCGTAGCCCTCGATATCATGCAGCACAAAAATAATCCGATACCCCGGAGGCAAGCTTTCAATGGCCCGCTCCAGGTTAACTCGGTCAATCGACCCCGCCAGTACGTTGTCGCGCGCGCCAATGTCTTTCCGGGGGCCGTCCTCGTGCTGCGGCTCCAACGCTTCATCCAGTGAAACTTCCGGCAAGCCTTTTTTGCGCAAATGCATCAGCACCACATTGACTGCCAGACGATGCAGCCAGGTGGAAAAGGCCGACTCGCCCCGGAAGGTGGCAATCTTGCGGTAAAGCTGTAAAAACGCCTCCTGCGTCAGGTCTTCCGCTTCCGCGGTGTTGCCGGTCATGCGCAGGCATAAGGAATAGACACGCCGCTTATGCAGGCCATACAGGCCTTCAAAAGCCTCCGCATCTCCTCCTTTGGCCCTATCAATCGCCTCTGCTTCCGATAGCCCGGACGCGATGATCTTTTTTGCTTGTGTCAATTGTGCCCTTTTGAGGCCGCTTGTCCTTTTAGGATGCGGCGGAGTAGCTCTGTCGTTGCACTGCTGCTGCTCTGGAATGCTCTGCAATCAGATAATTGAACCTGTTTCGGGAACTTTGGTTGCCTGAACACCCCCAAATGAGTGTAACTTTTACGCATTCCTGGGGCCTAATGCCTAATGTCACTTACTTTTCGTCGGCTCAGCATCAATTTCCCCCTCTAAAACGCGCTGTCCTTGAAATCAAGCCCGCGACCAGCCCGTAAAGCAGTGCGTTGGCAAATGCCGTCCATACCAGTGGCAATTTCAGGAAGTAGGCGGGACACGTGATCGCTCCCATTCCTGCCAGCACACGGCCTGGCGATGAGTACGCGAAGTATGCATCCTTTAATATCAAGTGCCACAAAACACAAACCATGAATCCCAGCGTGCCGAACGCGATTGCTGCCCGTAGCATCCGCGACATCCGTTGCCAGACGTACAGCACCAACCCAATGGCGATGGCCCCAGCCGTCACGCTGATCAGCTTCAATTCGAAGATGGATTTGCTGGCGACTCCACCGGGCGGAATCATGGCCAGAATCATCGATCCCAGGGTGATGATGAACCCCATCAGTCCCAGAATCCATACGCCTGCCTTGCCTCCGGGAATCAATACGGCATGTTCGTTGGTCTTTCGGTCGGGGCGATCGGCGAGCTTGATGACTGCGGCATACATGTAAAGAAAAGGCAGGAAGTAGAGGATGATGGCGGCGTCCACCAGCAATTGATAGGCTTCCATGACGGTGGCATCGATCTGCGAAAAGACCAGAATGGCCGCAGAAATCACGGCTTGCACCAGGATCGCAATATAGGGCGTCTTCCAGCGCGGATGGATCTTGCCGAAAGCGGCGGGCAAATAACGGTCGATGCCCGCGACAAATGGGACGCGCGCAATGCCCGCCACCGTGGCGCCCACGCCTCCCGCATTTCCGGCCGTCACCAGCAAAGCCGCAATGATCCCAAACCAGGCAATGCCCATGACTGCCGATCCGCTCGATATGGCCTGGAACACGCCGGAGCGAACATCAACTCCCGCCGCCGGAAGAATCACCAGCAGGGCCATTGTGCCGGCAATGTAGATTGCGGCAATCAGCACCGCCGAGGCATAGATCGCCCGGGGAAAAGTCTTGCGCGGCTCGTGCACCTCCTCGCTCATCGCGCACACCAACTCCATGCCGGTAAAAGCAAAGGCAATGTTCGACCACAAGTTGAGCGTGTCCAGGTTCCAAACCGGGAAAGAAGATTTCCAGGAAAACTGTGTAGCGCTGCCCCGGTGGATGCCGAAATAGATGCCGATGCCCAGCAGCATCAAGAGAGGCACGTAAGTGCCAACGCCGCCTGCGTTTTGCAGCCATTTGCCGATATTCAGGCCAACAATATTGAAAACCACAGGAACGGCCAGCAAGCCCAGAGAGGCCCACAAAAGATAGCGCGGATTACTGGCCAGCCAGCTATATTTCGGCCCGCCGATATAGACCGACATAGCCACGCTGGCGGTGAGCAGTCCGGGGAAGTAAAAGACGGTGTAAGTCCAATACGACCAACCGGCCATGAATCCGTGAAAGTCGCCAAACGCCTCCTTGCTCCAGACATATAGCCCGCCCTCGGAAGGGAAGCGGGTAGAAAGCTCCGCGATAATGAAGGCGGTAGGCAGAAAGAAGAGAGTTGCGGCCGACACCCACAGGCTCAGAGACGACGTGCCATTACGGGCCGCCGCCGCAATCCAGCGCGGGCCTAACACAATCGCAATATTAAAAAGAAGGACATCCCAGAACCCCATCGTGCGCCGAAGCTGCGATTTGGGCGATTCGGTTTCAGGAATCAAGACATTCCCTCATGGTGATGATTAGTTGCGGAAAAAGCTTCAGCAAAGATACCAAATCCCTCTGGCTGGCGGGATTCTTTTCAAAGAGCTTAACCATCTCGCCGGGTTGGCTGGGGGCACGCAATAAAGTGGCATAAAAGTTTGCTCAAATCGTGGTTTTTTAGCACAGATGCAAGGATCGAAAAATCTGATAAGTATAAATGAGCAAAGAGAAACTGTTCAGGGTTCGCTCAAAGATTTCTGCTCTTGAAATCCTATTTCTTGGGAATGAGAGATTGCGACTCAACTCGATATGGTCACCCCGTCGCTATTTTATGTGGGGTTAAGCATTCCCGATTGTCTCCACAGTGCGAGCATGGCGTCCGGGTCTTTGATTTTAAACAAGGCCGTTAGAACCTCTTCGGTGAAGCCCTCGTCATAATGCCCGGTAGCTTCCGCTACAGCCTTGAAAAGTTGTCCGTAGGCGGCAAAAAAATCCCGGCCCATTATTTTCTGGAGACCGGCGATATGCGGAACCGGGAATGGCAGCCACCAGTGGGTGCAGAAGATGAGCCACACATTGAGCTGGATCAGGGCAAGTAAAGCATAGTTTCGAAAGTCGCGGGCCGCGGCCAGAAGCTGGCGGTGGCCCTCAACCAGATCAGCCGTTAGCGCATCTCCTTGTCCAATTCTTAGAAAGCCCGCTTCTCTGTTGAATTCGCTGATGGCCCAAGCCATCAAGACTCTCATGCTGTAGTAAGCGGCCCACATGATTCCGCGCGCTTCATGCAACCGGCGGCGCTCGCGCTGTAGAAACCTGCGCCGGGGAATCTCGCCGCGAAGGGTTCCGTCGGTGAGGAATAGCTCATGCAGCCTTTTCATGTCCGCGCCGCGAAGAAACTTGACCAATTCAGCAGTGCTGGGTTTTTGAAAACGGGAAAGATAGGCGAGAAACAAGCAACCGGCTAAAAGGACGATTGCGCCTATCCCAAGCCAGAACCAGAATATCGGGAGTTGAACCATGGTCCTAATTTCTCCTTGGCCTCTTTTTTCCATTGCTTGATTTGCCGGACAATGGCCCACGGATCCAGGCCGCGGAGCGCAGCGAAATAGTCTGGCGGCTCCGGCCTGATAAACGAAACCAGCCAAATCAAGATGGCCAATAAATATGCCACAGGAGCGAGAAAAAGAAGCAAGTTGGGATATTTTGTTCCAAATTCGGAACGGACCATGATCGTCGCAAGGATTCCAAAGGCCGAAACTCCA
>DASZEU010000149.1:0-7712 GCA_035940535.1 Candidatus Angelobacter sp. | reverse complement strand
AGCGATCTCCTGGACGTCTTTTTCATCGTCGCATTTTTCTTGTTTGGACTGATTTTCGGCAGCTTTCTAAACGTGTGCATTCACCGCATGCCGCGCGAACTCTCGGTAGTCAGGCCGCGCTCGGCTTGCCCAGCCTGCCATCAGCTCATTGCCGCTTATGACAACATCCCGGTCTTAAGCTGGCTGCTCCTGGGAGGTAAGTGCCGCCACTGCCGCGCGGCGATCTCGCCTCGGTATGCCGCGGTAGAGTTGCTTACCGGCCTGCTCTTTAGCTTGTCGTATTACGTGGCTTCTCATGAGGCCGCCACGCAGATTGAGGCAAACAGCTATGACGTCTTCGCTTTGGCAATCAAGTACTCGATATGTTGCTTCCTCTTGCTGGGCCTGATATTTACCGATGCGGAAACCAAACTTCTGCCCGACCTGCTGACCAAGCCGGGAATTGTGCTTGGGCTTTTGTTTAGCCTGCTTGTAAAAATGCCTGAGCCGCCGCCGCTGCTTTTTCGGAGCATGTTGAGCGGGCGAATTCTCTGGCTGGCGAATTCCATTGCCGGAGTTCTTTTTGGCTCGGCCTTTCTCCTGGGCATTGCCCTGCTATACCAGGCAGTGCGGGGCGTGGAAGGCATGGGCAGGGGCGACGTAAAGCTGATGGCCCTGATTGGCGCCTTCCTGGGAATGTGGCTCACGTTGCTGGTGCTGGTCCTGGGCACATTGGTGGGCACCATTTTTGGGATTCTCATGATTGTGATTGTGTGGCGAAAGAGATTGGCTCGCCGCCGGAGCCGAAAGGCCGAACCTCCTGCGGTCGCGCGAGCCAGGGCATGGCAATCAGCCAAGTTGATTTACCGTAATTTTGAAATACCTTTTGGTGTATTCCTGGGAACAGCAGCCCTGGTTGCGCTCTTTTGCGGCAGCCGTCTGCTGAACTGGTATTTAGGACTTTACCAATGATACTGATGATGCTTTCGATCAATCCCATCCAGCAGTTTCTGCACAACCCATTGGTGGTTAGGATGGCGCTGGGGATTGTAGTCTTTCTCTGTATTTTTCTGCTGGGGGCGGTTCTGATTCGCAAAGTGCGGCAAGACATCACTGCCGAAACCGCGCCCGCAGCGCCCCCTCAAGCGGGCAGTTCGGCCTTCAGCTTTGCCGCTTACAATGCTGTGATCCAGCAGCTTCGGGAAAAAGAAAAGAGCCTTCAGCGGCTTCTCGAAACCGAACAGCAACGGTCCGCTTCGGCGGAGATCACATACGAAGCCGTGCTTGCCAATCTAGCCAGCGGTGTAGTTCTTCTTGATCGCTTGGGAGGCGTCCGTCAGGCCAATCGCGCGGCCAGATCACTCTTAGGATATGCCTCGCCCCTCATGTTCAATCTTCGCGATCTTTTTCGAACAGTCATTTTGGTGCGCTGGCCCGATGGCACCGAAACAAACTCTCCCGCCTCGATGATCACGGCCTTGCAACAAGCCATTCGCGAGGGCGTTCCTTTTCCTAAGGTTGAAATTGAATACCGAACTCCTGCGGGCCAACAGCGCACGCTGGCAGTCAGCGCCTTCCCGGTAAACGAAAAAAACCAAAACGGGAACATCGGAAAAGACAAAGAAGCCATCGAATCATGCTGCTTGATCGAAGACATCACCCAAATCACCGAAATTGCCCGGCAGATGCATCTCAGCGAAAACCTCGCTTCGATGGGCGAAATCTCGGCTGGACTGGTGCGGGACTTTAAAAACTCGCTCGAAACCATTGCCAATCACGCCCAAACACTGGCTAAAGCGGGGGCCGGCGAAGAGACCCGACAGCTTGCCGAAAAGATCAAAACCGAAGCACAATCGTTGTCAAAAGTGGTCGCTGAGTTCTTGGAGTTTGCCAGTTCTGCGAAGAACTGAGAAAGATTGGGTAATTGGGTAAGGATTGGGTAAATGGGTAATTTGGTAATTTGGTAATTTTTCGGAAGTCCGCGGGCACTCGGATCGCTAATTCACGGAGTTGAGCAGTCAAGCTCTGTTTTCAATTACCCACTTACGAAATTACCAAATTACCCAATCCTCATTACTTTCGTCCTTGTCTGGCTGGCAAGTACAGCGTTTACCCTATCGTTTCCACCCGCCAAATGCATAAGAATGGCTGCAATCTGGGGTTAGAATACAATCAACAGTGTGGTAGAGATAAATATGAAAAAACTCTTTCTGTTACTTGGTTTATGTGTTTCGATGCTGGCGCTCTCTGCATCAGCCCAGCAGTCACTGGCCGATGTTGCCCGTAAAACTCGATCTGCCCGTCAGGCCAATCCAGCAGCGCGGGTAATTGACAATGATGTGATCCCATCTTCTGTCAAAACTCCATCTGAGCCTGCGTCCGCTGACAATGCGAAAGACAGCGACAAAAAAGGCGCGGCCAAGGACGAAAAAACGGCCGACGCCAAGGATCAGGAGAAGGGGCAGACAGTGCCCGACGCCAAAAAGACCCCTGACCTCAAGAAGCAGATTGACGATGGGAAGAAGGAGATTGCGCAGCTACAAAGGGAGTTGGACGTCTCCGAGCGCGAGGCCCGGCTCCGCGCCGCCGCCTACTACGCTGATGCCGGCACAATGCTTCGCGACCAGGGCAAATTTATGGACGACAGCCGCAAGCAACAGGAAGAGATCGATGCCAAGAAACAAGCGCTCGCCGAGGCCAAGCAAAAACTCGAGGATCTGCAAGAACAGGCCCGAAAGGCCGGAGTTGCAGTGGAATAGGGAATGATGAAACGAGCTGGCCTGTTTTTCTTGTTTCTTGCGGCGCTGCTGCTGGGTTGTAGCAGTCCCTCGGGGAAGGAGTCATCCAACACCCCCCAACCCACGGCCATCGAATTGGAAACCGGGCGGGTGGCCTTGCAGAAAATGTTTGCGCCCGCGCGTTTTTGGTCGCCCGATGCGCAGCCCATGCGGCTGGAGTCCCGGCCAACCAAAGAGAGCGATGGGCGTGATGGTAAATCAGGCATCTGGCAGGCCGCATTCGCTTCTCCATCCCGAGCCAAGGCAGAGAACTTTACTTGGTCTGGACTCTCCGACCCTGAGGTTCCGCGCGGAATAGACCATGGGCCGCCAGATTCGTTTGACCCTTCGAACCGCTCCACCCAACCCTTTCAACTGGCCTTTCTCAAGGTGGATAGCGACAAGGCCTTTGAAGTGGCCCAGGCCCACGGTGGCAAACAACTGCTGGCCAAAAACCCCACTGCCCAAGTGAAGTATGTGCTCGATTGGGACCCGCAAAACTCCCAACTGAAATGGCGCGTCTCGTATGGGGGTACAGACACTTCTTCCAAATTATCGGTGATCGTCAACGCGACCACAGCCGAATTCGTCCACAAAGAATGAAGGCATTGCCAAAATTGCCATAATTTCTAATTGCCAAAAATTGAAACCAGGCAAACGGTGGGTCTGACTTCTACATTACAAATTAAAAATTACAATTTATAAATTCTCCTCCGGTTGCGTTTAATCACCGTCTCCTGTAAACCTTTGGAACTGAACCATAACTTTCTACGTACAACGAGGTCGGGGGGACTGCGTGGAAGATCAGCAGACCGGGCTCTTGGTTCGCCGTTGCCTGGGTGGCGATGCCACAGCCTGGGAGGAGATCGTGCGTCTTCATAGTCGTCGCATCTACAACCTGTGCTACCGCTTTACCAGCTCACCCGATGATGCCCAGGACCTTACCCAAGACGTTTTCATCAAGATCTATCGCACCTTGCGCACTTACGATGTTGAGAAGGGCGCGTTTACTACTTGGCTTACTACTCTTACTCGTAACCTTCTGGTCGATCATTTCCGTCGCACCCGCCAGGACAGGCTGACCGATTCGATGGACGCCGGGCTTCGTGAAGAGGAAGATTCTCTCTCTTTGAGCGACCGGCTGGAGGATGATGCCCCCAACCCGGACGACCGGCTGGCCAGCAAAGAAACCCAAAAGATCGTCCAGCAGGCTCTGGCACGTCTTTCGCCCGACTTGCGGGAAGCAGTGATTCTAAGAGACTTACAAGATTTGGACTACAAGGAGATTGCCCAGGTTCTCAAGGTCCCGGAAGGTACCGTCAAATCCCGAATAAACCGGGGCCGAATGGAACTTGCAAGATTACTTTCTCGTAATAAAAGACAGGAAGGCAATGGATAACCGAAAGCCCCATTCCGAGATTCAGTGCAGCCAGTTCGAGGCACTCCTGGCCGAGGCGCTGGAAGGCCAACTGCCGGAGGAAATCCGGCAGCCCTTCGAGACCCACTACCAGAGCTGCCCGATCTGTGGGCCGATGTTTGCCGAGGCCCAAGAGGGCATGGAATGGTTGCGTGGCCTGCAAGATCTCGCGCCACCCGCCAACCTGATTCACAATATCCTGGCGGCGACCTCCGTGGCGGCTGCCGAAGAGCAGCGCGCCAAGACGTTGGGAGGCGTTACCGGCTGGCTGCGAAGTGCATGGAATTCAGTCCGGTTGATGGCTACGGGCACTCTGCAACCACGCTTTGTGACTTCCTTTGCCATGGCCTTCTTTTCCCTCACCCTCACGCTTTCCCTGGCGGGAGTAAGGATCAAAGACCTGGCTAACCTGGACTTGAGGCCAAGTTCGGTCAAGAAAGCCGTGGTTCTCGAGTTTACCCAGGTCGAGGCAAAGGTAGTCAAGTACTACGACAACCTGCGTTTTGTGGTTGAGATCCAGACGCGGGTACGCGAATTGAGAAAAGCTGCCAGTTCCCCAGAAAACGATCAGAAACCTACAGAGCAGCAAAAACAAGATAAGAACCGGGATAACGATACCAGTGGACGCCCCGAACGGCATGACGACTATAGCCGGGAGCTCGACAACAGCGTTATCGCGTACACCAAGTCAAGTCATGAAGGAGCCTCACTATGAACTGCGCTAACCATCCTCAATCCCCCGTAGCGGCGTATTGTCGTACCTGCGGAAAGGCGTTGTGTGAAGAGTGCAAGCGCGACGTCATGGGCGCCATCTATTGTGAACCATGCATTGCTGCGCGTTTGCAGGCAGGAACTCCGGCTGGCGCAGGCGCGCCCATAGCGCAGGCTTCGCAATCCGGCCTGCCGAATCCGGCTGTGGCCACCATGCTGGGCTTCATTCCCGGAGTCGGAGCGATGTATAACGGCCAGTTTGTCAAGGCTCTTATCCATGTCGCGATACTTGGAATGCTGATAACCATCGCCAATCATGTCAACGACATATTTGGGCTCACGGTGATGTTCTTTTGGTTTTATATGGTGTTTGACGCCTATAAAACTGCCAATGCCCGGCAACTGGGGTTGCCCGATCCTGATTTTCTTGGACTCCATCGTTTGTTCGGCATCCATGAAGTGTCGCCGGTTGCATCCAATGTACCTGCCGCGCCCTCTGCGCCAGTGAGCAGTACCGGTGATTCTCCTGCATCGAGTTCTCCTGCGTCGGGTCTTCCCGCGGCCAATCCATTCCCCCGCGCCGACCGAGCTCCCACGGGAGCCTTTATCCTCATAGGGCTTGGGGTGTTCTTCTTGCTCTGGAACTTTGGGCTGTTCCGCTTTGGCAAGATGTGGCCGCTCCTGATCATCGGCTTGGGCTTGTGGATCGCATTCAAACGGACCGCCGGTCTTGACGCAAGGAGCAACCGATGAGTGTCTATATTCGAAACCGATTATGCCGATGCCAGAGATGCACTTTTGGGGGGCTTATCGGAGCAGGCATCCTGATCACTCTGGGTTTTTTGTTTCTACTGGACAACTACGGAGTGTTCGACTTCGACAAGAGTTCCCCTCTGATACTGATTGTTATCGGCCTGCTTCTATTCGCCAGGCGTAACGCCTCCACGGAAGGCCACATTCAGGCTTTTGGACTACCCAGCACGGCTCCCACTTCGGGCCAACGAAACAATTCGCAGGTGAACCCATGAGCAACGTAAATCCAAACTACCGCCCTCGCTCGATCTTCGGACCGCTTTTGCTGGTTGGCATCGGGGTCGTGTGGCTCCTCTACAATATGGGCATCATTTCCCGCATGGGATGGTGGTGGTGGTTTAGCCGCTATTGGCCAGTGCTGCTGATTGTCTGGGGAGTTAGCCGGCTCGTAGAGCAGGTGTGGGCCCGGCACAAAGGTTACGCGACCCCCAGGATTGGTGGGGGCGGCGTGTTCCTCCTGATTCTCTTGATCATCGTTGGCATGGGCGCATCCGCATCCAGAAATGTGAATTGGTCAGGATTAAGCGACGAAGTCGACTTCAACAACGACGACTTCTTTAACTGGTTCGGCAGCCACTATGAATTTACGAACGACTTTGCCCAAACCATTGAGCCAGGCAAGCCGGTTAAGATCATAGTCGCGCGTGGGACCCTCAATGTCACTCCCAGCTCCGATGATCAAACCCATGTGATCGTCCACAAAACCCTGAGCGGCGACTCTGAGAGTGAAGCCAAGAGCCGCAATGACGAAACCAATCCCAAGTTCGAACAGCGAGGAGATACTTGGCTGCTGGATCTTACGGGCGACAAATTCACCCATGGCCGCTTCAACCTCGATGTGCAAGTCCCCAAGAACTTTCCAGTTTCCCTGGTTACTAACCGGGGCGACATCCACGTCTCCGATCGGGGCGGCAATATTGACCTGGAAGCCAACCGAGGGAACATTTTCGCCGAGAACATCAAGGGCAACGCAAACCTCCAGTTGCAGCGAGGCAACGTGACCGTCAAAAATGTGGATGGCGATGTGACTGTAAATGGAAGCGTTTTCCGAACCGAGATCTCCGACGTTACCGGGCTTCTGTCGCTCAATGGAAGCTATTGGAACGGTACTGAGTTGGCCCGCATCGGTAAGCAGGTAAGCTTCAAAACCGACCGCACCGATATGCAGTTTGCCAAGCTTGAAGGAGACCTAAGCATGGATCCTGGCAGCCTGCGGGCCACATCCCTTGCTGGCCCCTTCCGCCTGAGGACCTCCTCCAAGAACGTGGAACTTGAAAAACTCGATGGCGATGTCCAAATCGAAGACCGCAATGCTCCGGTTGAACTCCATCTGAAAGCTCCTCTCGGCAAGGTTGAGGTTGACAACCACCGCGGCCAGATCATCGTGGATGTTCCCGCAGATTCCGGGTTTCAGGTGGATGCCGAAAGCAGTTACGGCAACATCCAAAGCGACTTCGATCTCGACATCAACAACAGCAGGCGTGACGCCACCGCCCGAGGCACCATCGGCAAAGGCGGTCCCCAGATTCGCCTGCGCACAGAACGTGGCACAATTCAAATCCGCAAGGACTGAGGAATCGGGTAACTTGGTGACCGTTGAGATCGCCCGCTCTGCAACCTAGATTCACAAGGGCGGTCTCAGACATCCTGAGTACATTTAGGACAGTCTAACCTGGCAGAGTTGATTTGTGTCAGCCCCAACCATCCCTGCCGGGATGGTTGCGTAAACCAGAAACTCCAAGGGACACCATACTGCTGTCGTTTCGATCAACCAGCCCGGCAGGGCGGAATAATTTAGCCCAGGGCGCAAGCCCTGGGTAGACATTATGAATGAGAGCGCAAGCCCCAGCGGGGCGACATAAGGTTCGCTGTCATATCTGTATAAGGAGTTTCTGGAGAGGGCACGAGTTTACCCGTACCCTGGAGTTCTACATTTGGGCGGACTCTATGAGGTTATGAAGAGCATTCCCGAGTCCCCCGAAAGGGGGACGTGTGAAAATAGCCCCAATACGGTT
>DASZEU010000148.1:0-14193 GCA_035940535.1 Candidatus Angelobacter sp. | reverse complement strand
ATGCGCGAACGCGGCAAAGTTATGTCCGCGGCTCTACCGCAATGGGTCTGTCGCCGGATGTCGCTTACAAATACGTAGTGGACGGACGAGAATGGATTGGGACACGTATCGATATAAAGAACCATTGCGCAGCGGATGAGGTGGTACAAAAATATGTCGCCGAGTTTTCGGTCCACTCGAAAGTCTTGGTCTTCTATAAACCCACTTCGCCAGGCGATTCCTTGTTGCATCCGGGGCCAGGTAGAGAGCAAATCGACCTTTTCCATCTTTCCGAGATTCTTGTAGGCCTTTCGATTCTCCTGGCATTATTTTCTTCTGGGATAGTCGTCGGCCGGGCGAGAATCGAAAGACGACTTTGGTAGCGCTACCGGGAATCGAACCCGGGTTTTAAGATTGAGAATCTCACGTCCTAACCCCTAGACGATAGCGCCACTATGGTGCAAACGAAAACGTAAATTAGTATAACAAAATTTTCCTTCGGCGCATTCAACTCAGAAAGCCCTTCGGCTCAGTCACGTCAGGACAGGTGTTCTTCAAGAAGCCCCTGCGCACCGTGGCCAGCTTTAAACATCAGAAGACAAATGGCTTACACGACACGAGCTTGATTATATCTGCCAGATATAACAAGAATTTTTCTCTTGACAGATGGCTATAAATTCTCGGATACTCTGAGACGAACAAAAATCGAATATCCTTTTGAAAAGCGCCTACTTTTGAGGAGCGCCTATATGCCCGGCCAAACGCCCACCGCGCCCACGGAATTGGTGCCACAGTCACAGTCGCCGGACGGTGCTGCCCTGCTTGACCGTGTCAGCCAATTCATTGGCCGTCACTTGCGATGCTCGGAGCACCTGCTTACCTGCACGGCTCTCTGGGACCTTCATACTTACTGCCTGCCCGCGGCCCAGGTCGCTCCCTATCTCTCCATTCGGTCGAGAGAGAAACAGCAAGACTCTCTGCCTGCCACGGCTCCTCTTGGGTGTCACAGCAACGAATCCGTGAGTTTACCTGTTACGGGTGGCAACCAATCAGAAAACCCAATAAAGACACGGGTTGTAACACTGTTACGGATTCTGGCGCGATGTCAGTTCCCGGCCAGGAAAACCAGAAACTCTTTTTGGAACCCAACGCCTTGTTTGCCAATTACCCAATCACCCAATTCCCTTAACCTGATTGAGCTAAGCTTAATTAAGCTGTATCTACTGTTAATTTCTTGAGTTTTTTCGCGGCATCCGCCCACAAACTGGCAAAGATTTTTTATAATCTAGTTAATGCCCGCATGTACTTGCAGGCAAGGTAATTATGGATCAGGAGTGAATCAGTAGTATGGCAACAAAACCCCCCGCAGACCGTCCCCGTAAGGCCTCTTCTCCCAAGAAGTCTGTTACGAAGCAACCTACCCCTATCAACAGTCACCCAAGCGCCACCAACAGCCACCCAAACGCCGCGGTCTTGGAGAACACGCCAACCAATTCCACCCAGCCCTCCATGGAGGAGCAGATTCGCCAGCGGGCCTATCAGCTTTACGAAGAGCGCGGATGCCAACATGGATTCGAGCAGGAAGACTGGGCCCGGGCAGAGGCTGAAATTCGCGACAAATACCAACAGGAAAAGAGTGCTTAGTCCCCAATGAGACAGGTTCTGCTGCTGGACGACAACCCGGTACAGCTAACGGTCCGGGAGTTGGTATTGCGCAAAGCTCAGATCGAGACCCACGTGGCCACCAATGCGTCCAGCGCCCTGGCCTTATTGCGCAGTGAAGTTGGGCGACAGAAGATCGGAGCCGTGGTTACCGATCACGTGATGCCCAACATGGATGGCGTGGAGTTCGTGAGGCAGTTGCGTTCGTTCAATCCTGACTTGCCGGTCATTGTTATCAGCGGCTTGCCGGATGCCGACCAGGAATATGGTGATCTCAAGGTAACATTCCGGCTCAAGCCTTGCGATCCGGACGACCTGATAGCTTTGGTGAAGACCGCCTTAAACTGGCCAGAACAGCGGGCTTCGGCCTAGTGAGCAACGTCCCTAAACGGGCATCCGCTTAAATTAACACGTCCTAATTGACCGGTTGCAAACCGGGGCAAAGAATACTATGCTTCCAAAGCTTATATGCCATTACTAGGTAGCTTCTGTCTGCTGTTCTCGCTGGCTCTGGCGCTTTATTGTTTTGGCGCTGGGTTCATCTCGCTGGTGCGCCGCAGTCCGGCTAGTACGCGCCTGGGCGAGACCGCGCGTCGGGCCGGACTGGCTTGCTTTATAGCCTTGTGCGGGGCCGGGTTTGCCCTGGTTTGGGCTGCGCTAACCAATGATTTTTCATTGGATTACATTCATGCTCACACCAACCGGGCTTTGCCGGTGGCGTACAAGATTTCGGCTTTGTGGTCGGGCCAGGAAGGCTCCTTGCTTTTCTGGTCGTTGTTGCTGGCCGGTTACGGATTCGTCTTGCGCTGGCGGCACAAGGTGGACCGCCGGCTCTATGCATACAGCTCCGTAGTTTTGGCAGGCATTCAAGTCTTCTTTCTTCTGGTCGTCAACCTGTCCGCAAATCCTTTCGGAGTCCTCAGCAATGTGGCCGCCGACGGCAATGGGCTCAATCCCTTGTTGCAGTACCCGGAAATGGTGATCCATCCCCCCATGCTCTATATGGGGTATGTAGGCCTCTCAGTACCCTTTGCTTTTGCCTTGGGGGCGCTGATTATGAAATATCCGGGCGAAAAATGGATCCACATCACCCGGCGATGGACCATGGTGGCTTGGCTCTTTCTTACTTGCGGCATCTTCCTGGGCGGACATTGGGCCTATTCAGTGCTGGGTTGGGGTGGTTATTGGGCCTGGGACCCGGTGGAAAATGCATCGCTGCTGCCATGGCTAACCGGCACTGCTTTCCTCCATTCGGTCATGATGCAGGAAAAGCGCGGCATGATGAAGGTGTGGAACGTATGGCTGATCTTTATCACCTTCCTGCTCACTATACTAGGCGATTTTCTCACCCGAAGCGGCATCGTGGCCTCAGTCCATGCCTTCGCCCAATCTGATATTGGCACGTGGTTTGTCTGGATGATGGGCATTACCCTGGTGGTGTGTCTCTTCTTCTTCATCAAGAACTATGCTCATCTCAAGTCAGAAAACCAACTGGAATCGCTGGTCTCCCGCGAATCAAGCTTCATGTTCAACAATGTGTTGCTGCTCGCAGCCGCATTTTTTGTGCTGTGGGGAACGCTCTTCCCGGTCATAACGGAGTGGGTCAAGGGTCACAAGATAACGGTGGGCACTCCGTTCTTTAACTACATCTGCATACCCATCGGTTTGGCGCTGCTGCTGTTGACAGGCATGGGACCGCTCCTGGCATGGAGAAGGACCTCCTGGGCCAGCATCCAAAAGAACTTTGCCATTCCCGCCAGCCTTTCTCTTGCGACATTCGTTGCGCTGTTTGCTTTAGGTGTGCGTCCAGTGGATTTTGCCCACACTATGGCGCTAATCGCCGTTCCGCTCGCGACACTGGTGGCCGCCACGATCCTGCTGGAATTCATTCGCGGTGGTCGCGTACTGCAACCTAAATTGCAAACCAATGTTGTCGGCGCCATGGTTCACCTTACTCATCGAAACACGCGCCGCTATGGCGGATACATTGCGCATTTCGGCGTGGCGCTAATTTTCCTGGGTATCGCAGGGGCAGCCTTTGACCAGGACAATGAACAGCCCCTCAAGATGGGCGAGAAAATGCAGATCGGCCAGTACACTCTGGTGAGTCTCGACGAAACTCAGGACGACAACGCGAACTATACCTCCTACGCAGCCGCCTTGGAAGTGCAAAAAGGTGGAAAGAAGATTGGTAATCTCTATCCTGAGATTCGCATTTTTAAAGCCAGCCAGCAACCCGACCACATGGTCGCCATCCGCTCCACGATTAAAGAAGACCTGTATGTGATTTACGCGGGCCGGAGCGATAGCAACGTCCCGGTGATCAAAGCTTTCATCAAACCGCTGGTGTCATGGCTCTGGATCGGCGTGCTTGTGGTGATTTTGGGAACGGCCGTTGCGCTGGTTCCTAATGCGGCGCCGTTAAAATCACTGGTTCCGGTGGCGGCCACGGCAGGCGTAGCTCAGTCTCCAGCGTTTGAAAAGCAGATGCAGCCAGTGGGAGCGGGAAAATGAGGCGGTCCCGATGGCTAATCCTGGCATTAGCGCTGTGCTGCTCGACAGTCTCGATGATGGGCGCTGATGACGAAAAAGGCCGCTCTGAGAGAGTTGGTAACAAGATTCAGTGCATGTGCGGCTGCAACCAGATGCTGCTCAAGTGCAACCACGTAGGTTGCCCGGTTTCGCCGGTGATGATCCGCGATTTGCAAGCCAGCGTCAAGGTCAAATCGAGCGATGAAGAAGTTTTGGATTGGTTTCGCCAGAACTATGGCGTAACTGCGGTCATTCTTCCCTCATCGCATGGTTTTGAACTTACCGCCTGGGTTGTGCCCCCGGTAATTCTGCTGCTCGCGACCGGGGCAATGGTGCTGGTTATTTTTACCTGGAGAAAACGCAACACAGCTCAGGCAGCAGCCGGAACCAATGTTGCGGTTGATCCGGTGCTGGAATCTTTACGCAACCGCGCACGCCGGGAAACAGAAATCTAATTGGGATTTTTAATTTCTAATTTATGAGTTGTAATTTTTGAAACCAAATGCACAATATCCTCGCAGACCTTAGTGAGCGTTGGTAATTCTTAAATTTCAATTTTTAAATTCCAATTCATTGCTGAGGAATTATGCAAGGGAACTTTGACACTATCAAGCTTCTTGCGGAGCTAGTTTGCTGCTTGCTGGCCGGCGGGCTGTTTATCTTTATCTTTTCACCCAGCCGGGACACCGACACCGGCGTGGAAAAGACACGGCTCCTCTATCTCTACGAGCGCAAAGATGTAGTTTATGAGAACCTGCGCGACCTGAATTTTGAACACAAGGCGGGCAAGTTTACAGAAGCGGACTTTGAAGCCATGCGCAACAGTCTGGAAGCCGAAGCCGCCCGCGTCCTGGCAGAAATTGAAAAGCTGGAATCTGTTCATGCCTGAAGGAGTACCTGAATTGAAACGTCTCGCCCTATTTTCTGTTTTCTTTATTCTTTTCTCGCTGGCCGCCATAGCACAGCCCAGAAACCAGCAATTGCCCGGAGCGCCTCGGTCTGGGCCTCTGCATCTGACCGGAGTCGCCACCAACGGCACAACCAACAAGCCGGCTGCCGGAGACAGTGTTGTTCTTTTGAAACCCGGCCAGAACATGGAAGAGGTGGCCCGGACCAAGATCGATGCCCGGGGACAATTCAGCCTCACGATTCCTGAAGACGGTATGCCGATCCATGCCATCCGGGTAAATCACCAGGGCGTGGATTTCGTAAAGCCGGTACGGTCAGGGGAAACCAGCGTGCAGATTACCGTATACGATGCTGAGCCTATCGTAGACAGCATCCGGGTGGTCAACCAATCTGAGGTCTTTCAGACCGAGGGCAGCACCCTGCATGGCGTGGAGCTTTTCGTCATCGAGAACAAATCCGTTCCTCCGAAGGCCCAGCCTTCGTTTCAGTTCTATTTGCCCGATGGGGCCGCCATGGAGGATGGTCAGGCGCTTTCCGGCGAGCTCATGCCGGTGAGACGTGCCCCCGTGCCGATGGATGAAAAAAATAAATATGAGTTTCGTTATCCTTTGCGTCCTGGGGTCACTCAGTTTGAGGTGAGATATTCCATTCCTTATACCGGTACGCTCAAGCTCAACTCCAAGGCCGCCGGCAATGTGGACGAGTTTTATGTGGTTGTTCCCAAGTCCATGACATTCAACGGCGGCGGCTCAGGGTTCCGCCCTGAACAATGGCCGATTGAACCTGGCTTGGCCGTGGACACCAACGCGATCGATCATCCCGAAGCTGGGAAACAGATCGCTTATGAGATCTCCGGGGCTGGCCGGTTCCCGGATGCTCCCAGCCAAACTGCTTCCAACGGCAACGGTAATGGCAACGGGCGGGGCGGAGCAGCTCAAGACAATCGTCCAGGCGGCGGCATGGGAATCCCTAATTCGAGTCCGATTCCTCTCGGGGATTCGAGCAAATGGTATTTCCTGGGCGTGCTGACCATCTTTTTAGCAGGCGGTGGCGTGATCGTGTTTTTTGTAAACCGCCAACCCGCCGATCCGGCAGCAGCTATGGCTATGAGCCGTGCCCCGCAAGAGCGGTCCGCTGCCCTGTTGGAAGCCTTGAAAGAAGAGATATTCCAGCTTGAGTCAGAACGCGTAAAAAACAAGATCACCCAACAGGACTACGACAAGGCCAAAGCCGCTCTCGACAATACGCTACAGCGGGCCATGAGACGGCAAGGATGAAAGCATGGGGTAAGTGCAAGAAAGGCCGCCCTTATTGGGCGGCCTTTTCTATCAACTCAAAACCATCTCACCGCTGCAAGCGAGATGAACTTGGGCCGGTTGCAACCAGAGGCTGATCGAGCTTCAAGACCATGCCCGTTTCGGCTGGCAGGTTTACTTCTTTGCCTTTGGTGGCCAGCACGTATCCACCACCTGCCATGGCGCCAATGGCCAAACCTTTGAGCGGACCACCAAACAACAATCCGGCAACTGTGCCGATTCCCGCGCCAATACCAACGTCCTTAGCAACATCTCGGCCGCGCGTACTGGATTCCACTTGGCCTTCCTGATCGGCGTTCTTGGAGTCTTTACCGTTGGTGCTATGGACTGAAACCAGGGTCGCGGTAAGCGGCAACGACTGGCCATTGGGCAGTACCACGTCGCGGAAGCGCAAATTCAGCTTGCCTTTGCCACGCAACACTGCGACGGCCTTGCCTTGTTCGGCCTCGCTGACTTCTCCTTCAATGCGGGAGCCTACGGGAATGATCTCGCTGCCGTTGTTGCCACGTACCGGCTGGGCGACTGTGGCCGTAAAACGGTCACCCGGCTTTGAGGTCTTGGTCGAAAGTGGAGTATCGAGAGCGGCGTGAATTTCCGTACCGGCAGGTACCTGGCCCTGACCGCCGCCAGATGGCACAACTTGGCGCTGCCCAAAGGCGCCATTGGGACTAGAATTTTCTTGAGACACCCCATTAGGCGTGACATTTTGGTTATTCTGATTATTGACGCCCTGATCGCTGGTACCTGGGGGCATGGTGTTTTGGCCGGCATTTTGATTGGTGTTCTGGGAGGGGAACTGATTGGTGTTCTGATTCACTCCCTGTCCGGCATTCTGATTATTGGGAAATTGGTTTGGCTGGCCGGTCGGAGCGGCCGGGGACTGAGTGTTCTGCCCCGAGACTTGGTTGTTCGGTTGAGCGTTCGGGCTTTGGATGTCCTGGTTCGGGGAAGATGAGGTTGAATTTGTCCCGCCATTCTGTTGATTGCTGGCGGGGATATTAGGATTGGCGCTCGTAGGGTTCTGGGCAACGGCCACAGCCACCGCCAATAGCGCCAACAAGACCAGCATGGCTGCTCTGCGCATAGAAGCTCCTCCTCAATGAGTTCTTTGCCTTGAGAAGCGGCAGGACATGCGGAGGTTGGCCCAGTGCAGCTTACTTTTTGAAGCAAATCTGCATCTCTGATACGCAGGAGTGCGCCGCTGCATTGAAGTTGCGTAATTTGAGTGGGCAATTTCAATTCCTGTGCATCGAATGCCATGAACCGGCATCAAGTATTAAAGCCTACCGCTGCTAGCAGGAGGCAGCGTGTAAAGTTGCAGCGCGTATAATCCTTGAATTAAAAGCTTGCGGGATCCCCAAGGAGCCAAGAACTTGACGTCAGTAAATGGACTTCCTTCCAAACCGAGAGTTTTGGTGGTAGATGATGAACGCGTGATCGCCGATACGCTGGCCATTATTCTCAACCAGAATGGCTTCGACGCCAGCGCCATCTACACCGGTACTGGAGCTGTGGAACGCGCCCAGGAGATCAAACCCGACTTGATCATCAGCGACGTGATCATGCCCGACATGAACGGCATAGAGGCCGCAATCCGCATAAGGCAAGTACTTCCCGCCTGCAAGATTCTGCTGTTTTCAGGCCAGGCCTCCACCGCCGACCTGCTGGAAAAAGCCCGGCTTCAAGGACATGAGTTCGAAATTCTAGCCAAACCCGTTCACCCGCAGGACTTGCTGGCCAAGCTGCGAAACTGACAAAGACCAATCAAGCAGCATGTAAGAACGGGGATCCTTGCGCCCCTACTGACCCTGGTAGACAATGCTGGAGTTCTCGAAAACACTGGTTGAAAACAACCACTTCGGAGTCACTTCTTAACAATTCATTACTCAATTTGCATCTCTACAACCGGTTCCATTCTGGATTCGGCAATACACGTTCGGCTACAATTCGTCTTAGATAGCACGCTAAGAAGTTGCGCTTGACTGTCACTGGTTCGGCCGCAATTAGGAGGTGGAACCGTGCTCCGTAAATTCTCACTTCTATCATGGGTCCTGTTGTTGGCCAGCAGTGTGGCCTTAGCGCAGTCACCCGACAAGCAACCGGCCGATTCAAAAGATGACGATGCCGTTTTTAAGGGACCGTCCATCAACGACATCAATGCCATTGGGCATCGCAATGTAGGCTGCGATCGCGGCTTCGCCAACTGGTACAGCCTGGAAAAGCAAGTGGCCATGGGCAGAGCATTTGCGCAACAGGTAGACCAGTCGTCGCACCTGATCACGGATGGGCGGATCAACGAGTACATCAACCGGCTGGGTCAAAATCTGGTTCGCAACTCCGACGCGAAGGTGCCGTTTACCATCAAAGTGCTCGACGACGAGACCCCGAACGCGTTTACGCTTCCCGGCGGATTCATGTATGTGAATTCGGGAGCGATCCTGACCGCCGAAGATGAGGCGGAACTGGCAGGCGTGATGGCGCATGAGATTGGGCACGTGGCCGCATGCCATGTGGCCCGCCAACAGACCCGCGGAACGATTGCGAGTTTAGCCAGCATTCCGCTCATGGTGGTAGGGGGGCCATTGGTAGGCTTGGGCATCAACGAGGTCATGGGCTTGGCGGTTCCCGCTGCGTTCATGAAATTCAGCCGCAACTTCGAGGCGCAGGCCGACTACCTGGGCGTTCAGTATGCTTATAAAGCCGGTTACGATCCGGTGGGCATGATCAACTTCTTTGAAAGGCTGGAAGCCTTGGAAAAGAAGAAGAAGGGCTTCATCACCAAAGCTTACGATAGCCATCCGCAGACGCCCGACCGCGTGGAAAAATCGCAGCACGAAATCGAAGCCATTTTGCCGGCGCGAGAGCAGTATATTGTTGATACCTCAGAGTTCCAGGAAATAAAAGCCAGGCTGGCGGCGATTCTCAATCACCGCACTCTTAAGGACCAGAAAGACGAGCATCCCAATCTCCGCCGAGCCAGCAACTTGCCCGGCAACGACAAACCTCAGTCGTCCGACGATGACCATCCAGTCCTGAAACGTCATGTGACCGGCGGCGAGTAGGAATCTGCCCAAGCATCATTGTTTGTAAGCGGGTCTACTGGTCTAACGTTGCGCGTATCGGAGTTCGTTCATCTCCTTGTCAGTAAGGGGCCGGTCAACAGCTTGGAACTCGTAGTATTGATACTCGCTCATCGAAATAATCCGTTAGTATGGAATCCAGGAAGAATGATTCAGCCGTCCCTTGCGGGGCTCGTGGTGTTTTGCAAGGCGACCCAGCATTGGGTTCGGCGCCAAGTACAGCGCCGAACCATGCTGGGCTACTTTCACACGTCCCCTATCGGGGACTCAGGAGCAACCTTGAAGTCCAATCCATAACCTGCCAGTTTATCCTGGAATATAGAACTTCAGAGCGAATATAGAACTTCAGAGCACGAGTTTGCTCATACCGCAAGACGTTTAGAATCAATCGGCTTTTAGCCCTGATAGCCGCGGTTTTTATCATCGCCGGACTGGCAGCCTGCTTCCTGCCGGCGGAGAAGGCCACACAAGTAGATCCGCTCAACGCCATTCGCTGCGAGTAAATGCGTGTGGATTCTCAAAAGCAACTATGTATCCCGCGATGCCGTCGATCTTGCCGCCGTAACGCGACCCGGCAGATCAGGTAATTTCATTCGCAGGCAGTGTTCCTCAAAGTTCGCTCGTGGTCCTAGCCAGCGAAGGTCCTCGACCGTATCGAAGACCGGCACATCCAACCGCAGCGTGGCCAGAGTGCGAAACAACAGGGCGTCGTTCCATTGGTTGAAGAGAGACTCGGAGAGCAAGCGTGCCTTTTTGATCGAAGGATGCCATTCTCGCCAGTCCTTGGGAATGCCTTCAAGGTGAGGATACTGAGCGAACGTAAGAGCAGCAGCCTTTACGCCCCATCCCGGCAAGCCTGGGTAGCCATCGGCAGTGTCGCCGACTACAGCCAGGTAGTCAGGAATCGATTGGGGACTTACTCCGAACTTGGCCACAACGCCGGCCTCATCGCGCAAGATATCGCGCCTGCGGTCGAGTTGGACAATTCGTGTGCCGGCAACACACTGGCTGAGGTCTTTATCCGGCGTGCAAACGAACACCTGCTTTACACGGTCATCCTTGGCTGCCCGAAAAGCGGCAGAGGCGAGCGCATCATCAGCCTCGTAGTAGACCATGGGCCATACCACCACTCCCATGGCCTCCAAAACTTCCTCAAGAATCGGGAACTGCGAGAGCAACTCTGGTGGCACACCTTCGCTGGTTTTGTATCCGGGATACAAATCGTTCCGAAATGACTCCACCACATGATCGGTTGCGACCCCAATGTGAGTTGCGCCACGCTCAATCATGGACAGAACCGAAGTCACTACTCCTCGGACAGCGCCGATTTCCTGGCCACTCACGTCCAACGTTGAAGGCACGGCAAAAAAATGCCGGAACAGTTCGTAGGTTCCATCAATCAGGTGTACGTCCATAATTCTTACTCGATCCGCTTGGCGTGTTGGTCGCCGCCCTGGTGGAAGATCAGTTCGATAGCCCGGCCCTGGGCATCGGTCACGAAGGTGACCTGAGCATCAACAACTTTAAGGAAAAAGTCCCGCTCACTTTCGGAAAATAGCTGAAATTGCTGCATCCGCCCCTGGCTAGTAATCTGGGCAAACAGGCGGTCGCCTTCACGCTTGATCGCAAGAATGACACCCGGCTCAAGTTCATACTTGCCAACATAGCCCTCCAACACCTTCGGGTTCACTGCTACTTCTTTGTGCTCTTTGGGAGGAGGCGGCATCAGCGCTGGATTGGCCAGCCCGGCAATCTTCTCCGCAAATAGGGGAGGATTCGCGTAAGCCAGATTGGTTAGCACCACGACTGTCAGGTTGTCGTCCACATATCGCTGGATTGAGCATGTAAATCCCTCTCGTGCGCCTCCGTGCTCAATCAATTTGTGCCCGTTCGCCTTATGAATGCCCCATCCGAATCCATAGTCGGCGCGATTTGGATGGCCATTGTTAAGCGGAAACACTGTCCATAGGCGGTCCAGGCTGGATTGCTTCAACAGGCTGGCGCCATACAGCGCCTCGTCCCATTTCGCCAGATCGAGCACGTTGAAATAGAGATTACCGTCGGCGGTAGAGTTGAAGGTGGGTGAGTCCCAATCCTGGTTTCGGAGCTTATGGGCGACTAGCTGATATCCCGAAGAGCGATTCGGAACAATGTCTGCCTCGCTCACGAGCCGGGTTGCCGTCATGTACCAGGGCTTGAAAATTCGCTCCTGCACATAATCCGCGTAAGGCTTGCCGGTCACCCTATGAATCATGATACCCAGCAGTAGATAGTTGGTGTTGCTATAGTCCCATTGCTCGCCGGGCGGGAATTCAATTGGAAGCGCTTCCACCTTTTCTACAAGTTCGTCCTCGGTAAAGTCCAGGCGCTGGTAAAAAGGTCCGGTGGGCCCTCTTCGTCCGGGAGTCGCGTATTCGGCCAACCCGGAGGTATGGGAGAGCAGATTCTTGACCAGAATTGGCTTCCAGCTTGCAGGTGCGTTGGGAAAGTACTTCACGATACTGTCGTCCAGGTCAATCTTGTCTTCCTCCACCAGCATCATGATGGCCGCCGACACAAACTGCTTTCCTACAGAGCCCGACTGAAAAATTGTTTCGGGCTTTACTGGAACATTGAGCTCAACGTTAGCCAGACCATAGCCTTTGGCCAGCAAAATTTGTCCATGATTGTAGATACCCACAGCCAAACCGGGAATCTGCTCACGTTCCATCTCTTCGGTGACAAAGCGATCAATGCTCGCTATTTGCTCGGACTTCAGCTCTGTGGATGGAGTGGCTTTGCGCGCCAGGTTTTTTGCTGGAATACGCTGTGCGCTTTCCACGACAATTGCGGCCTTCGGATCTTCATGTTTTTCGAGCGAGAGACCGAGATGCGCAACTGCGTCAAAGATGGAGACAGCCAGCAGATCCTTTGGTGCTCCGGCGGCGACGCTTGCGGTGACAGCATCAAATTGGCCCCTGCCCATCCAATCCAACTGGATGTCATACACGCCCTTCAGCCCGGTAAGATCGACTACAGGCAGGTCGAGATAAGCTGGGGCAAGCCGGGGCAGCAACTCGGCTAAATCAGACATGCTTACACCGTGACATAGGCGATGAGCTTGCCTCGGTACCCCGGTCGTTTCGGAGCAACCGGTTGAGCCGGAACTGGACACCGTTTGCAGCTTTGGTCCGCCTTTGCTCACCGTTAATGCGTATACGAACGCGACTTTTTTATCGTGATGAATGGCCAGCTTGAACCGCTCAGCTAATAGTGCTTGCACCATTACGAGACGATCTGCTTGCGAAGCGTCAGCGGGAGCCTTAGCCACAATATCGAAACGATCGGAATTCAGCCAATTGGGTCCCCCGGTCACCAACTCTTCGTCAACGTTGTAGGCGGCTGCGATGATCTTCTTCAGCGTGGTATTGCGAAACTGAACATGCCCGTTGGGCAGAATGCCCAGGGTAACGACTTGGTCTCCCGAACGAGATGCCTGAATATCAACAGATTCAAAGCCAACCAAAGACTTGGCAGACTGGCAGAATGCCCCCTGTGCCAGCAGCAAGGCAATGACAAGCGCCTTCAGGACAATGCTCCCATCTCTGATGAGTTTCATGGATTCCAATCTTTCGCCTCTTGGCCCATCATAGTCGATTCGAATATCCTTGGCAGGTGACTTACGGCGCTTCGACCATCCCCTCTGGCGCGTCTCATCTCTCGATTGATGGCACTCACCTTCTAGCCCGGCTGCGCCAACTCGCCAACACTGGACGAAACGCCGCCGGCCGGTTGACGCGCCTCGCAGCCTCTAACGAAGACAAGCTGGGGCGTGATCTGCTTGTCACCTGGCTACATGAAGCGGGCCTTTCCGTGAGCGTCGATGCGATTGGCAATATCTTCGGGGCTTGGAGTGATTCAAGCGAGCATTCGGCGCTCATGATCGGTTCCCATATCGATACCGTGGTCAACGCCGGCATCTATGACGGCTGCTACGGAGTACTCGCAGCACTCGCCGTCATTGAGGCACTGCAAGCATGCGGAGCAAAGCCCAGCCGTCCGATTGTGCTCGCTGCCTTTACCAACGAAGAAGGCGTCCGCTATCAGCCGGACATGATGGGATCACTGGTCTATGCCGGCGGCTACAGCCTTGACGCCGCACTTGCAACTACCGGCTCCGATGGCAGCGTGCTGGGTGAAGAACTAAGACGAATTGGATACGCCGGACCCACATCTCCCGGCTTTCCGCACCCGGCTATGTATCTGGAACTCCATATTGAACAAGGGCCGATCCTCGAGAGCGATAGCTGCACGATTGGGGCGGTGCAGGACCTACAAGGCATTTCCTGGCAGAGAGTGACCATCAACGGCGTTGCGAACCATGCCGGAACCACGCCTATCGCCATGCGGCGCGATGCAGGACTGGCGGCCGCCCGCGTTATTACCTTTCTTCGCGATCGGCTGGCGGCCAACCCGCCGACTGTCGCAACCGTCGGGACAATTCGTTTTGAGCCAGATGCGATCAACATCATTCCGTCTCGAGCGGTCTTCACGGTTGATTTGCGTGACCCCGATGAACAACGTCTCCAGTCAGCGGAGCGCGAATTGGCCCAATACCTGAAGCAGCTTGAGCAGCAAGAAAATGTATCCATCGAGGCGGAACGCATGGTCCGTTTCGGGCCGGTCGCCTTTGACCAGCAGTTAGTGGGGCAAATTGAACAGGCGGCAGAAAGGCG
>DASZEU010000147.1:0-5226 GCA_035940535.1 Candidatus Angelobacter sp. | reverse complement strand
CTGGGATTCGGACCATCGTCTATGCCCTTCGACCATGTATAGCTCACGCCGCCGCTGAAGTGGTGGCTCAGGCGTTTGTTGAAGTTGACCAGCAATCCGTTCCACTCCGAGTTCCATTTTGATGCAGCCTCAAAGAATACTGCGTAGAGAACCGGGAAACCTGGTGCGCCGCTACGCGAGCCCGGAATTCCCGGAGCCGCGAAATAGGTGTTCTTGAGGCCGCTTGCCCCGCTGGAGTTGTGTACTGTCACGTGGCCGGTGGGATCGGGCTGGTTCACATTGAAGAAGCTCCCCAGGTGCACGCCTTTGGTACGCAAAAAGCTGATGTCGAGCGCTGAGTCTTTAGTAGGCTGAAATTCCAGCCCAAGGCTCGTCTGGATTCCGTAGGGCGGTTTGTGGTTCTTATCGAAACGGGCGATTACCGAGTCGCCAAAGAAACCACAGCCGGAGACCGTGCCGCCGGGGCAGAAACCCAGAGGCGCAGCATCGGGATAGGTGCCGCCGAGCAGCGCCGACAATGCAATGGAAGTGATGTTGGGAGCACTGGCAAAAGCAAACAATCGAGTGGTTGAGTTCAGCGCATTTTCGTTAGGACGACCCGGATACGGTCCCGCCGTTCCGCCGCAGGAGGGAGCCTGGCACGCCAGCAGGGGCATAGGAATGGTTCCGTGGAACAAACCTGCACCACCGCGCAAAACGATATTGTATTTGGTCCCAAAGTTGTAAGCGAAGCCGGCCCGTGGATCGAATTCGGCTTTAGGACTATTGAGCACGTTGGAGGGGAAGGTCTCGAACTGATAGCGCAGGCCGTAGTTCAAACTCAAATGATCGGTAGCGCGCCAGTGGTCCTGAAGGTAGAGGCCACCATAATTGTGGCCGATGTCTCCTTGGGCTTGGTTGCGCACCGCGCTGGAGATGCGCTGCCCTTGGAACACCGAGGGATTAAACGTCGGTTCGGTGAACGTGGGCGCTTTAAAACGCTCGAAAAAGATCACCTGCGGCGCGCCCGCTTGCAAGCTGAAGGGGCATTGGATGGTGAGCAGGCATCCGAAATCGGCCTCGAAGGGATAGAACAGCGGAAATGATTCCAGCGTGTCTACATGGTTGAAGTCCCCGCCAAATCCAATTGCGTGTTTGCCCAGGAGCCAGGTTACGTTGTCTACAATTTCCTCGCGGCTTTCCTGGTAAAAATCGGGATTGCCCCGGTTCACGCCCGCGGTAAAAGTATTCAGCACTTCGAGATGCGGCTGGGTCGTTACCGTTGGAAAATCAAAGGTGCGGTGGGCGTACTGGAAACGTACTTCGTTGGTCAGATGCGAGGTAAGCGTGGAGCTTAGACTTCCGACCAGGGATTGATCCCGCAGGTTGTTTTCTTTGAAACCAGAGGGCAGATCAAATCCATCATTGAGAGGAGACACATTGGTCAGTCGCCCATCATTGAAGAAGTACCGAAGGAACGCATATTGGCGGTCATTGAAGGAGTGATCCAGCTTGAGCAGGAAGTTATCGTAATCGCTGTTGCGGGTGACGTTGAGTTGCTCGGTGGGCAATCCAAAATTGGTCTTAAACTGGTTGATGGCAGCCAGATTACCCAGGATCACGGAGTTGTAAAACGGGTTCTCGCGCCGCCGCTGCCCCTCGTAGTTCCCGAAGAAAAACGTGCGGTCTTTCTTGATGGGACCGCCCAGGGTGAATCCAAACTGGTTTTGCCGCAGCTTGTTGAGGCCGGGAGCGGCCAGTTCGCTCTTGGCGTCCAGGACATCGTTGCGGAAGTATTCGTAGATGCTGGCATGTAGATCGTTGGTGCCGCTTTTAGTGATGATGTTGACGATGCCGCCCACGGCGCGTCCTGCCTCGACCCCGTAAGTGTTGTTGATCACCCGGAATTCGCGCACCGCATCGGTGGAGGGAGTGGTTTTCTGGACGCCCGAAGCTGTTGAAATATTGTCGGCGCCGTCGATAGCGATGAAATTGTAATGAATATTCTGGCCGGCAAAGCTAAGCTTCGTTACCGGCTCAATGATCACATCTGTGCTGCCGGAAGTGGTGTCGCCGATAATTACTCCCGGAGCCAGTAATGCGAAATCGATGAACTGCCGTCCATTGACCGGCAGGTCCTGGATCTGTTTTTCTCCAATGACGGAATCCGTGGAAGTGCGCGTCGGCTCGATCAGAGGGACTTCCGCAGTCACGGTCACCTGCTCTGCAACTTGTCCGGGAGCAAGAGAGAAATCCAGGTTGGCAGCCTCTCCGATGCTGAGTTGGAGATTGTTGGTCTGCGCCTGAAAGGTAGATGCCTCGGTTGTGACCTTGTAAGCGCCCACCGGGAGTTGCGTGATCTGATAGGAGCCGCCAGCGTCGGATTTCGCAGACCGCGTAAAGCCAGTTTGGGTATTGACCGCCGTTACCGTGGCATTGGGAACCACTGCACCGGTCTTGTCGGTAACCCGGCCTTGAAGTGTGGCCGTGATGGTCTGAGCAAAAGAGATGGAAGCAGTCAACAGAAACACACAGCTAGCCACCAGGACGGTTAAACGAAGCTTCACACTATCCTCCGCAATTTTCCCGAATCAATTCCGGCCATACTATTGAGGGCAAAGAACATTGTCAATTCGCAAGGACCCTGAATATTTCCTCCGTCGGCCATGTACTTAGGTTGTTCTTATGGAGCTCAATTACTGAGACGCTGCAGTCTTACTCCGCTGGGGACTTTTTGGATTCAGAGTAAGCTCAAGAATTTCTGCACTAACTCAAAAGCTCGCCGAGCTTGGATTTCTTGGACGTCTCGCCCTGACAAGTCAAGAAACTCGACGACTTGCCCAGGGCCAAAGCCATTGACAGCCACAAACTTTTCTCGAAGAATCGCGATGGCGCGCTGTACCTCTCGGTCGTGACTTCTCTGCTTCCAGGCAGTCGCCAGCGTCTCTAGCCCACCGGGGAAGTAGGTGAGGCAATAGCAGATATCATAGGCATCTTTCGGTTTATCACGGCCCGCGAGAGCGTAGGCTTTCATAATAAGAAAGTCCGGCAATGAAGCCACCCGAAGCCTGACTGTATTATTTGTGCCCCGAATCGTCTGCCCGGCCAAATCGATCTGCACTGGAGCGTGAAAAGCAGCTCCGCATCCTTCTGCTTGCAAGATGCGGAAATCTTGCAGCAGCTTTGGTTTGTTCTTCTTTAGATTTACGTCGTTCGACGCGAGGAACTCAATCTCCACCTGAATCGGTTTACTTCCGTCCTGAAGGTCAACATCGGTCAAAAGTTGAAAAGATTTCACTCCAGGCCGGTAGCGACGCGTATCAAACAGTAGTCTGAGCAATTCAGCATAACGACCGTCGTTGAGCTTCTCAGCCTCCAAAGCGAGATCGACATCAATGCTCCCGACATGGGCCTCTTCAACTTCCGAAATGAGCAAGTCGGGTACCCAGCCTCCGACAACCACTAGGCAATCACGAAAATCCGCCAGAACCTGGCCCAAGTCAATGAGTACGCGACGTGCTGCCTCTACCTGGCGTGAGTCGTATTCGCTTTGGCATCTTGGATTGTCTTTCATAGCAGCTTGCGGCGGCTCCACTCAGGTTTGAGTTTCTGTTCCAATAGGGCCTCGGCTGCTTCTTCTCCGCGGCTTCCGCAATGGAAGAGATCAACGTAGGTTTGCACTAGATTGGTGCTGCCCATTTGCTGGTCTCCTACGGTACCACCTTCACCTAAATAAAAGACTCCGGCATCATCTGGGATCAGGACCACCAAATTGTCGCCCGACTCTACTCGTTTTGCTTGGAGGAGTTCTTCGAAGCGTTTGATATATTCGCCGGAGACATAAATCCAAGTCTTCGGCTGCCGGACATGCGGTGCTTGAAATTCTGCCGCCGAAAATGCGGCGTATGCTGCGAATCCCCCCGCTTCGAGATCAAGTTTGGCCAAAGCATCTCGCAAGTGTTTTCCCTGGAATAAACTGAAATAGCGACGTCTTTCGTGGCGGTCAAAACGATAAGCATCCCGCCAGGCAAACAGCAGTTTGATTGGATCGCGCAGCCGAAATCCCCCATCCGGCAAGGTTTCAATAAATGCCTCGTCTCGGAGATGTTGCACAACTTTATTCACCAAGCCGAGACTTGGCTCTGGCACGGGGAACTTGACTTCTCCGAAATGGCGAGCCATAAATCTCTGCGTCCAACGAAATCTTGCATTGTCGGGCGCTAGGAGTGCGCGAATTATGCGTGCTGCCTCAGGCGTGCTTAAATTTGCTGATGGCCGAGACCGAGCATGGACTGGTTCATGGCCAAGTCGTTCTAAATAAATAGCATTCGGCACGTTGATATGACAGTTTCCTGCGAGGTCATACCAACTCCAGCCGTGTTGAATGCACAACTCGCCAAGGCGCGATGAGATAAATGGCATGGCCAATATGGGTACGACTGATTGAGCATGGGCAGAAGAGGGGCGCTGTCTCTGAGCTAGTGCATAAAAGGCACTGGGGCGCAATTCTCTCTTACACTCGACGGCCAATACTGCCTTGCCCTCTGGCAGTGGTAGGGTGACCTCAAAGTCAAACCTCGCCTGTGAGGGGCCCACTATGCGTTTTACACGCCAGTTGCTTAACCATGCGATACTGCCCAATAGATCCTCAAGCTGCGAAGCCAGGGCCTGTTCTAAGGCAAAGTTGGATAAAGGCTTATGTTCATGGTATAAGGCATGTTCACGCATACATGAACATATCATAATTTGTGAACATGATTCAATTGCTATTCTTGCTTCATCGCGTACGACGGAAGAATTGATGGCAAGGACAGATCCCACATCCGATCATCCGACAGGAAGGCATAATGTACTCAATCGAAGCCTTTGATGCCGTCGTTGTCGGATCCGGTATGACGGGGGCCCTGGCGGCGAAGGAATTGTGCCACGCCGGACTCAAAGTCTTGGTTTTGGAAGCTGGGCCATCTTTGGCCGTGCTGCGAGCTGACGACACCGGCAGCCACGAAGCCTGTGGTGACCAGCATATTCAATCCAAGTGTTATGCCTATAGCAAGAACACTCGCCAGTATTTCGTCAATGACCTGGATAATCCTTACAGTTTCCCGCCGGGGCATCCGTTCTCTTGGATTCGAGCTCGCACAGTCGGTGGGCGGAGTCTGCTATGGGCTGGGCATTGCTACCGGATGACAGATCAGGAGTTCATGGCGCCCGAAGAAGATGGCGTTGGAGAAAGTTGGCCCATTACCT
>DASZEU010000146.1:0-17115 GCA_035940535.1 Candidatus Angelobacter sp. | reverse complement strand
TGCGTGTCATACAAATGGGAGCCTGGAACGAATGGCCGGTCCAGAGAATTTAGCGTATGTGATCTACACTTCCGGTTCAACTGGAAAACCTAAAGGAGTGATGGTTCAGCACCGAAGCTTAGTCAATCTTTTGGAATCTGTCCAGCAAGAACTGGGAATCAACCAGCGAGACATTCTGTTGTCGTTAACAACTCTATCGTTTGATATTGCTGCCCTGGAGATTTTTTCTCCCATCCTGGCTGGTGGCAAGTTGCTGATGGCGGATCCCATGCAGGAAGAGATGCAGAGCTTGACGATGAGAGTACGAGAGCAAAACGTGAGTATTCTTCAAGCTACGCCCACATTGTGGAAGATGTTGGCGGAGGAATCATGGCAGCCTTGTCCGTCGGACTTGACAGTTCTATGCGGTGGCGAGGCTATGGAAAAAACCACTGCGGAGCAATTGCTGAAAATTAGCAATACAGTGTGGAACATGTACGGTCCGACAGAGACAACCGTATGGTCCTCGATCTATCAAGTTAAGAAAGTGCCAGAGGGGATTACACCGATTGGGAGGCCAATCGCCAACACTGAGATGTATGTTTTGGACGAACAAATGGCACTGGTCCCTGTGGGAGTAATAGGACAACTGTACATCGGAGGAATTGGTCTAGCTCGGGGATATGTGAACCGGGCAGATCTCACTGCGGAAAAATTTTTGCCTAACCCGTTCTCCACCGCAGGAGGTGAACGTCTTTATTATACCGGGGATATAGCGAAATGGCGGGCGGACGGGAATCTCGAATTTCTGGGGCGGAAAGACTATCAAGTTAAATTACGAGGATACCGGATAGAGTTGGGTGAGATTGAAGCGGCCCTGTTGCAGCACCCGGATATCAAAAGTGCTGTAGCCATTGTGAAAGAGGATGAAGGCAAAGAAAAGAGGCGACTGCAGGCCTATCTCGTTGCCGCCGGTGGGCGGGCCATTAGTGTCTCCGAATTGAAGTCCTATCTGAGAACAAACTTGCCGGAATATATGGTGCCCTCCCAGTTTGTGATTGTGGATCAGATTCCTTTGACCCCAAACGGCAAGGTAGATCGAAAGTCCTTGTCCGCGCAGTCCCCAGACAATTTTGTCACCGAAGGAGCGTATGAAGCCCCTCGCACGCCGATCGAAAACACCCTTGTTACGATTTGGACAAATATCCTGGGCTTAGACCGAATCGGCATTCATGATAACTTTTTTGTTCTAGGCGGGCATTCCTTGCTAGCTGTCCAGGTTATCTCGCGAATCCGAGTTATCTACCCAGTTGATTTATCCATTCGCACCGTTTTCGAGAGACCTACGGTCGCGTTACTTGCGGAAGGAGTAGAGAGCGCCTTGGTCGAGAAGATTCAAACGCTCTCCGAAGAAGAGACTCAACAGTTGCTTGAAGCTTGTGGATTGTAGCTGGAGAAATCTGGTGAAGCCTGAAATTGAGCACATAAAATCACGCTTGTCCCCAAGCAAACAACAACTATTGAAAAAGTTGCTTGATTCGCCGGCAACGATGAAACGCGCGGCTCCTTCCATCCCCAGGCAGCCAAGCCGATCGGAATATCCTTTATCATTTGCGCAATTGCGGTTTTGGATCGCAAGTCAGCTTAACCCGGAAGTTCCAGTCTACAGCATAGTTCGTGCTTTTCGGCTCTCTGGTCTGCTAGACATGGCCACGGTTAGAAAAAGCGTGGAAAAACTAGTTGAGCGCCATGCGGTGCTGAGAACCACGTTCCACGAGGTTGAAGAAGGCACTGTCCAAGTAGTTGAGAATGAAATTGCCTGTCCTTTTATTCAGGCTGATTTGACTGGCAGGCGCACTGCCGACCTTGGTTGCACGCTTGCAGAGTTGATACGACAAGAAGCGTACAGGCCATTCGATCTCCATCACGGGCCGTTAGTGCGTTTCTTGTTTGTCACTCTGGGGGAGAAGGACCATGCGTTGGTGGTTGCGATGCATCACATCGTGACTGATGATTGGTCCACTCAGGTTCTGTTTCGGGAGTTTTCTGCTTTCTATAGCAATCTAAGCTTTGGGCTGCCCCTATCGCTCGCGGAACTTCCTATCGAGTACACGGATTTTGCCATCTGGCAGCGCCAGCTTATACAAAGTGGCAAGCTTTCATCCCAGATTGCTTATTGGAAACAGAAGCTTGCCGATATGCCACCGTCACTCAATCTGCCGACGAAGATAAAGTCGGCGGCGACAAGTCTTATCGGGGCCAGGTTCTCATTGCCAGTTAGAAAGGAACTTTGGGAAGGCCTCAAGAGCCTCTGCCAGACAAGCACGGCCACTTTATTTGAAGTCTTACTGACAGCGTTCGAAGTGTTGCTTGCATACTACACCAATGAGGATGACATTGTCGTTAGTACTGTGGTTTCCAGCCGCGACCGCCCGGAATTGGAGCATCTGGCGGGTTGTTTAATCAACACAGTGCCTTTGCGAATCAAGCTGGCCGATGATTGCACTTTTACGAGTGTGCTAAAGCAGGTCAGGGAGGTAGTGCTAGAGGCACAAAGTAATAAGGAAGTGCCGTTCGAACACCTCTTAGAGATTCTTCAGCCCGGGATGACGGACATTCATGCGTCATTAGCCCGGATCTTGTTCTCGCTTCAGAATGCTCATGAGGTCTGCTTGTCCTTGCCTGGCGTCCGGGTTGAGCCCATTGCTCCGGAGCACGCGTCCAGTACTTTCGATCTGACGCTTGTGCCCGAGCAGACCAGTGAAGGACTCAACATCGTGTTGCAGTACAGCGTGGCTCTATTCGACGAGCGAACGATTCGGGTACTGATAGGCCACTATTTGAAGATTCTGGAAGTGTTCGTTTTCAATCCGGGGCAGCATATCTCAGAATTGTTGCTTTTATCGGAGGACGAAAAGAAACAGTTGCAAGTATGGCATGAAGCTTGTATTGACAAAATGCTTCTGCCGGATTTGTTCGAAGCTCAAGCAGCCCGGATCCCTGATGCAGTAGCCGCTATATGCGGAGCCAACTGGCTCTCCTATCGCGAACTCAACAACCGCGCCAATAAGCTAGCTAATCATTTGATCCATCTGGGAGCTGGACCAGAGATGAGAGTTGCTATTGTCATGGAACGTAGTTTGGAAATGATAGTGGCGATGCTCGGGATACTGAAGTCCGGCGCTGCCTACGTGCCTCTTGATCCCATCTATCCGGCAGAACGGCTGATTTACACGCTTCTGGATTCTGGATCACAGGTCCTGCTTACTCAGGCGACGCTCATTCCGCAGTTGCCGTCGTTTGCGTGTACAGTAATCCAATTGGATGCAGAATCAGCGCAGATTGAGACCAATAGTTCGGGCAACTTGAGAAGAACAATCGATCCTGAAAATGCCGCCTATATCATTTACACTTCCGGCTCTACTGGAAAACCCAAAGGCGCAGTGATCCGCCATGGCAGCGTCGCTACACTCGTCCACTGGGCGCATGAGCTATTTTCGGCGGAAGATCTATCGGGAGTGCTGGCCTCTACTTCTCTATGTTTCGATTTGTCTGTTTTCGAAATCCTCGTCACTCTAAGCTGCGGTGGTTCTGTAGTGGTGGTTGAGAATGCCCTCGAATTGGCTAGTATGGCAGGGGCCAAACGCGTGACATTGATAAACACGGTCCCATCCATTATGAGGGAATTGGTACTGATGAATGCTATTCCAGCATCAGTGCAAACCATCAATATAGCAGGTGAACCTCTATCGGCTGAACTGGTGGATGCAATCTACACTGCCAGCCGCGCAACGCGAGTATTCAACCTGTATGGCCCTTCCGAAGACACCACTTATTCTACTTATGCATTATTACACCGAGGTGACCACCGGGTCATACCTATCGGCAGGTCGATAACGAACACTCAGGTGTATGTCCTAAACCGGTGGCTGCAACCTTTGCCAGAGGGAGTGGCGGGAGAACTCTATATTGCTGGAGAAGGCCTCGCAAGAGGATATCTCAACCGCACGGATTTGACGGCCCAGCGGTTTGTGCCCAACCCGTTCAGCACTACGCCTGGAGAGCGATTGTACCGTACTGGAGATCTAGTGCGGTTCTTGTCCGATGGCAGTTTGGAGTTTCTCGGTCGAATGGACCATCAAGTAAAAGTTCGGGGATATCGAATCGAACTGGGTGAAATCGAGTCAGCTTTAGAGGAACACCAGTCAGTGGGTCAAGCCGTAGTCGTTGTACGTGGAGACGAGCGCGGTGGAAGCCGATTGGTAGCTTATGTCGTGACCGTCAACAGAGGGCAGATCACTCTTAATGACTTGAGAGAGCATTTGATAAGCCGGCTACCGCGATACATGTTACCCGACAAGGTCATCACATTACCATCGCTGCCTGTAACCGTTAATGGCAAGATAGATCGCAGCCGGCTGCCCGATTCTTCCTTGGGCATATCGTTCGAAACGGAATATACCCCCCCTGGCACTCTCGAAGAAGAAACATTGTGCAAGTTATGGGAAGAGGTGTTGCAAAGAGGCCCAGTCGGTGTCAACCAGGATTTTTTCGCGCTAGGAGGTAATTCGTTGCTGGCACTGCGGATCAGCTCGCTGGCTCGGACCGCATTCGGCATCGAATTGCCCTTACGAGTGTTTTTTGAAGCGCGAACGATAACTAATTTGGCAGCATATATCGGGCGCCAACGGGGAGAAGAGCAGAGAATTGACACTTTAATGAATATACTGCAGTACGAGCTTCATCAGAAACAAGGCACCTGAGAAATTCCGAATATGGCTTTCCCGATGTAAGGATCGAAGAGGTACGGAGGTGATGATGAGTAACATTGGTCAGGACATACGCTATGCGCTTCGGATTATGGTCAAATCACCTGCTTTTTCATTTGCAGCGATCATGACTCTGGCACTTGGCATCGGCACAAACTCTGCCATCTTCGCAGCAATCAATGCAATATTCTTTCATCCGATCCCGGTTCAGGACCCAGAGCACCTAGTCTCAATCTTCACTACTGATCAACGTAACCAGGGCGTGAATAATTATTTGCCTGTCTCCCATCCAAATGGTGAAGATATCCAAAAGGCTGCACAGTCATTTTCGGGCATTTCCCTTTACTCTCCGACCAACGCCAGCATGACGATTAACGGCGAAGCAACCAGCCTGACAGCCTTGGTCGTTTCCGGTAACTATTTCGAGCTTTTGGGAGTCAAGGCTGCCAAAGGGCGCACTTTTCTGCCCGAGGAAGACGCAGAGCCAGGAGCTGGCCCTGTGATTGTACTCAGTCATGGTTTGTGGGAGCGAAAATTTGGATCCAGCGACAAAGTCATTGGCGCCAACGTGCGATTGAACGGCCAGGGCTTCACCATTATCGGCGTTGCTCCACCAGGATTTCAGGGACTAGATATAATCGCGCCACCCGACCTGTGGGTGCCCGTTTCGATGCATGAGGTAATTTTCTCGGGACTCCAGAAAACGTATTTCAATGAGCGGCGATTTGTGGATTTCTTTATGATTGGCCGCCTCAAAGAGCATGTCAGCATCGCACAGGCCCGCGAGGAGCTACGGGCGCTCGGTACCCGTCTCGAACACGATTTCCCTGTACCCAATAGACAACGCAGTTTTGCAGGTGTTCCGTTGTTGCAAGCCAGCTTCAATCCTAATTTACGCGGACCGTTGACACGCGCGAGTTGGCTGATTATGACCGTGGTAGGGTTCGTGCTCCTGATCGCCTGCTGCAATATTGCCAATCTTCTCCTGGCCCGGGCTACCAGCAGGAAGCGGGAAATTTCTATTCGAATTGCGGTTGGTGCTTCGCGCTCTCGCATTATGGCACAGTTGATTACCGAGGCAATTGTCCTGGCGGTGGCTGGGGGCACTCTAGGATTTGGCTTGGCTGTCCTTGGACGCGATATGCTCTGGAAATTCCGGCCCCCATTTTTGCAGCAGGCGCAACTCTCAATCTCGCTCGACGCGTCAGTACTTTTGTTTACCGCACTTGTCACTTTGGGAACTGGAGTGATTTTTGGACTTGTTCCGGCGTTACAGGCTTCATCTCCAGATTTAGTCACCGAATTAAAAGAGCGGGCAGGAGGCGAAATAACGAGGGGCCGGATTTTCGGATTTCGCAATATCGTGATTGTTGTGCAGGTTGCCCTCTCATTGGTTGCTCTGACCTGTGCTGGTTTGTTCCTGGTGAGCTTGCATAATGCACAGCATCTGGATCCTGGCTTCGAGACTCGCAACTTGGCAATGATTTCATTCGATCTCGGATCGCTGAACTATGACCCTGCCCGTGCCAAAGAGTTTGAGCGGCGCGTGCTAGAAACAACACAGGCCATGCCTGGATTAAGTTCGGCTACCCTAGCCTCGACTCCGCCCCTATTGGTTCCTGGGTTATTTCGCAGTGTTTTCCCTGAAGGACAAGAGGGCAGTTCTACACAAAATGGAGTGTTGGTACTCTTCAACATTGTGGACTCAGACTATTTTCAGGTCATGGGAATTCCGCTGCTCAAGGGCAGGTACTTTGATAGCTCGGTACGAGAAGAGAGCTACAAGACCGCGATCATCAACGCAACCGCAGCTAAGCGTTTTTGGCCCAACGACGACCCGGTCGGAAAGCGCTTCAAGTTTTTCGGAATGCAAGAGTGGATACAAGTTGTCGGCATTTGTCGGGACTCCAAGTATGTTTCTCTGGGAGAAGAGCCCACGCCTTATATGTACCTGCCGTTGATACAAAATCCGTCATCCGCGATGACACTATTTTTCCGAAGCAATGCTGATCCGGTAGCACTTTTAAGCCCTGTTCGCAACCAGATCCATGCACTCGATAACAATCTGCCTCTTACCAATGTTTGGCCAATCGGGAAAGTAATTTCACAAGCACTCTGGAGCGCACGTTTTGGTGCTGGAGTATTGACGATATTTGCAATAATTGCGGTGCTGCTATGCGCTGTCGGAATTTACGGGGTGATTGCATACACGGTCAGCCAGAAAGTCCGCGAGATCGGCATCCGCCTGGCTTTGGGAGCTCAGCCCCGTGATATTTTATTGATGGTACTGCGGCAGAGCGCCAGAACCATAGCGATCGGTTTGGCAGCCGGTGGTGTATGTTCTTACATATTGGTCCACTTTATTGTGAACTTGCTCTATGGCGTGAGTGCAAATCCTTCTTGGACATTTCTAGCAGTGGCATCGATATTGATAGCTGTCGGCTTGCTGGCCAGTTATTTTCCCGCTCGCAAAGCCTCTGTTGTCGATCCCATGGTAGTCCTGCATCATTAAAAAATATTAACTTCATTCTGCCGGAGAAACCTATCATGCTCCCTACTGACGAGGGTGCGTCGCGAGTTGCAGTAGTCGGATCGGTATTTCTTGATCTAGTGTATGACCGGCCCCTTGATGATAACGGAGTTGAACCTATACGGGAGTTTCATGGGGGAATCGGCCGAAATATCGCCGAGAACCTGGGATGGATCGGACTCCGACCCCGTTTGGTCACGTTGATGGCCCCGAACAGTCAGGGAGAACGCATTGCTGCCGAGCTTGCCTGCGCTGGCGTCGAGCTAGCCGCAAAATATGTAAGCACTGGCATAGGGGTTTACCGAGTCTTCGTCCGGGCCGGGGAAACAGAGCAATATCGGATCGAACAGCCGCTCATCGAGCAGTTGAACTGGCGCTTTGTCAGCGAGCAGCTTGGCTCCATGTCGCATGTAGTTGTGGAGACCGGCCTCGACCGGGATATGGTGCATGAACTATTGGTTCACTGCAAGGGACACGGCATACAAGTATGCGGCATCCCGACTCGCCTGCATGACGTTCCGATAGACTGGCAGATGACAACCATCAGCCGGTTGGATTGCGTAATCATGAACCGCACCGAAGCCCAATTTATTCTGGGTTACCCCATTTCCAATCGCGAAGCTGCGATGCAGGGCGTTGCTGAACTGCAGAGGAGGGGAGTGCCTCAGGCGGTGATCACTCTGGGTGCGGATGGCGCGGCAGTCGCGGGGCATAGCATGCCTCCGGCAGTTTTCACAGCCGCTGCCGCGGAGGTTGTGAACACGCTCGGATGCGGAGATGCCTTCACGGCCGGCTTCATTGCGGCATCGGCGGCGGGATATGCTCTTCCGGCAGCGATCAATGCAGCCTTTGAACTGGCTAGGCGCACCGCAGAAGCGCCCGGCCCAGTTTACGCCCGCGCTGGCATCGGCTTACTGGCGACTTAAATCGTTCGTTGCTTCAAAGTGGATAAAGACTTTGGCCTGAATCCAATATAGCTGGGAGTATAATTAGAGCGCAGTTTTTGCTGTACTGTTCGGCAAATCTATGCCTAAACACTGGTCAACCAAGAACCTGCATATCATCACTCCACCCTCTGCCGAAACCACGGGAATCGGAGTATTTGAGTTTACCGACGACTACTCGGTCTTCCATTTTGGGAAGATGCCGGACCAAATCGAGGGCAAAGGGGAAGCCATTTGCCGGATGGCGGCGATGAACTTTCGTCTCTTCGAAGAGAGAGGGATTGAGACTCATTTCCGAAAGTTCATCGCTCCGAACCGGATTGAGTTCCGGCTATTGCGGGTCATCGATCCCCTTCAGCAGCCGATTTCTGAAGGAGAGCGCAATTACTTTATCCCGCTTCAGGTTGTTTTCCGCAATTCGCTGCCCCCGGGGTCGTCTGTGTTCCGAAGGATACAGCGCGGAACAGCGACACTTGCCCGGTTCGGTTGGTCAAGCCTGCCAGAGCCTGGAACGGTACTCGATTCGCCGGTGATTGAGTTCATGACAAAACTCGAGGAGATAGACAGGTTCATTGACGAACCGGAAGCAATGCGACTGGCGGGACTTTCGGAAAAGCAACTGGCAGCATTGAAAGATTTGGTGCTCGCAGTTAACGATGTTATAAGCCGCAAGGCAGCGTCGGCCGGCTTGCACCACGCGGATGGCAAACTCGAATTTGGTGTAAGCGATCGAGGAACCATCTTCCTGGTTGACGCCGCAGGTACACCCGACGAAAATCGCTTTACCTTAGAAGGATTCGACATCAGCAAGCAAATTATGCGCAATTACTACGCGCCGACAGGGCTTGAACTCAAAATCCAGCAATGGGCTGCTGCTGGCGTCCCCAGAAGCTTGTGGGAACAACCCGAATCACTTCCGCCAGAGTTCCTCGTCCCTGTGTCTCAGCTCTATAAGTCCCTCTGCGAGACCTGGATCGGCGAACGCATCTGGGGCGCTCCGCCTCTAAGCGAGGTTGTGCGAGTGTTGGCAACTCTAGGCATGCAAGCTCGACAACCATGGCCTACAGGTTTGCCGCCACATTCCGCACGGAAGGTTAATGATCAGGCTAAATCGGGAGATCACAACGCGAGTTGAGGATTCCGGATTTGACTATGTATTCATGATGTCGCAATAGGGGTCTCAAGTTCCAATATGGTAAAATCATCAGCCAAAGCGTATTGGACGATATGACCGAACACCGAATAGGGCCTGTTTGTACCTTCAAAGATGGCGAGAAGCGGCTCATGGTCGTCAGTGGGATAGAAATCGGGGTCTTCCAGCTTGGCGGTGCATTTTACGCTTGGCGTAATGTGTGTCCTCATCAGGGTGGCCCGGTGTGCCAAGGCCGTATATTCAAGCGAGTCGTTGAAAACGTTGACGCCGATGGCAAAGTTCATGGCCGGCGGTACGATGAAAATGTGCGTCATATAGTCTGTCCCTGGCATGGCGGCGAATTTGACATTCGCACCGGATACCATGCAGGGACGAATACGCTGGCGCTTGATCCGATCGAGACCGTTGTCCGCCACGGAGAGGTATTTGTTTGTGTCGACTGACCCGTACAGCAATCCCTATTCCGAAGCAGACGCTGCTGCTCAACGTATATGGGCCTTGACCCAGCAGGCGCTGGATAAGGGTGAAGCTGATCGCATTCCGGACGAAACCGTGCGCCGGATCATGACGGCTGCAATCAAGCTATATGCGGCCAAGGCTGATGGCGGTATGCGGACTTTTCGGGCCGTTGAAGGCAGCTATGACGAAGTGGTCACGCCAACCGAGGCACTGACCGCGACGACTGAGATCCTTCGTGCACTGGGTCTCGGCCCGGTGGAATTTGGGCTCTGGTCGCGCCGACGACCGGAGGATTATCCTATGACGGACGACCTTGACCGGCAGAGGTAACACGCAATGGAGACCAAAGCCCGCGATCTCTGCTGTTCTGAACTGAAGGACATCGATACCTACACCGACACCCGTGAGTACCTCCGCCACGCGCGCGAGGATGCGGACGCAAAGGGTTATTCGGACTGGACGATCGTAGACGTCGACTCTCACCATGTCGAATCGATCTCATGGAATGAGATTGTCCACTATATTGAGGATCCGGTACTACGAGACCAGGCTGAGGCCTATCACCGCGAGCGGGTCGGGTCTCCACCTTACGGTTTAGTGGGCGATTTTGGCTTGCGCTATCAAGATTGCGGGGGGCGGATTCCGCACCAAGCGGACCGACGTGAGCAGATCACACCGCGTTCGGGCGTTCATCGCGACGTGGAATTGACGAGGCGTGCCATGGCAGGGCTCCCGGCTGCCTATATGGTCATCTTTCCCACATCAATGCTGTTCCTGGGGATGCATCCCCAGACTCACATGGAGGTCGCGCTGGGCCGCGCCTATAATCGTTGGGTGGCCGACAAGCTGCTGTCGGACGACAACGGTATCATCGCGTTGGCGTATTTGCCCTTCAATACTCCGGACGAGGCCTGCCGGGTGGTCGACGAATACGCAGACAACGACAAGGTCGTGGGATTTACGGTCACATCCACCCGCTACAAGCCAGTACATTCGAATGAATATATGAAACTTTACCGGATGATCGAGGAGACCGGTAAGCCAATATGCTTCCACGCCGGCTACCATTGGCAGGACCCCTCGCTGGCGACGATCCCAACCTTTCTGGGCATGCATGCCCTGGGCTTTGTCTGGTGCAACATGGTGCACATGACAAACTGGATCCTTCAAGGGATTCCGGAGCGGTTTCCAGGGTTGAAATCACTATGGGTGGAAAGTGGGCTGGCCTGGATCCCGTTTCTGATGCAGAGGCTCGATGACCAGTTCCTGATGCGTCAGTCCGAGGCGCCGTTGCTGAAAATGTTGCCCTCTGAGTACATGCGGCGCAACTGCTGGTACTCAAGTCAGCCAATGGAAAGGAGCAACTTGAAGGCGCTTGAAGTCACCTTCGAGATGATCGACGCCGAAACACAGTTGCTCTGGTCCTCGGACTGGCCGCACTTCGACTTTAATGCGCCGAGTGTGATCTTTGACTTGCCGTTTCTGGATGAGGCTGCGAAACGCAATATCCTGGGCCGCAATGCACAGGCTCTGTTCAACCTGCGGGACCGGCGCCCGCCCTTAAACTAACGCCTGCTCCTTCGTCCCTCGCGGCTGGCAATTCGAATTTCGACCGACGTTGGGGAGAAATGCAGGGGATATAGAACGATATTCGATATTCGCAGGATCCGTTTTCGCGACGATTAAATCAGAGGACCGCCCGAGCTATGTCGTGGAACAGGCGTACTCTATGAAGGTCTTTGGCATGCGATCCAACTTGGTCTGTTTTTGTCTTCGAGTCGACGCCAGCCGGCCGTACCGCCCGTATTGCTTCCGCAACATTTTCCGGTCCGAGACCTCCAGCCAGAAGCACAGGCATGTGAACCAATTCTACGATTCGGCGGCTGAGACTCCAGTCATGAGTGACACCGAGGGCGCCGATTTTCTGATCAGCGGGGCGAAAACTGTCGAGCATTAAAAAATCCACAACCCCTTCATAACTTTGAGCAATAGCAAGACTTTCCTCGTCAAAGACCGGAATGCTTCTCATTATCAGGCTGTCCGGCACTTTCTTTTTGAGGCGGACGGCATCCGCCGGCAAGAGCGCTTCGGGGCGTGCTCCTAGATGCATGATTGCTGGGCGGAGATCACGAGCCCACTCAGCGATAAGATCGATGTCGGAAGCCAAGAACAGTGCAGAAAACTTTGATGGCGGAGGAATGGCCGCAACAATCTTGGCCGCCTCAGCGACTGACAGTTCACGAGGGAATTGACCAGTACCTACCTTCGCCCCAATATGGTCGACTCCCATAGATGCAATAGACCGTGCCTCGGCCACACTGGTGACTTCGTAGATCTGCGTCAGCATGGAATTGTTTACAGCCTCCTGTAATTCACCAAACACTTGTCAACGTGCCGATGGAACGTGGTCGAAAGCATATCCCCGTCGGACAGTCTAACAACGACACAGAGAATTGGTTGCCGCTGCTAATATGTTGGTAAATTCTTAATTGAAAATATCACTGCGGATATCCTTGGTCAGCTCTTAGGCCTGCCACGAAATGATTCCCAAAACGTTTCCCGTTCTCGATCATCGGTGATTGCAGCAAAGACAAATTGCTAGTATACTCTCTTTCGATTTTTGCAGTGGTAATGCGTGATTGCGCAATTGCATGTGGAAAAGCTGGCTCATTCAGAATTGAAAGTGAGATACTCCGATGAATTACGACACCGCGACCTTGCCAACGATCGATAATCAACTGGTTAACGGGTGGATCACCACATCCGACTTGCAACTCATTGCGAAGCGCGTGGGAACCCCAGTTTTTATTTACAGTGAAGAGCAATTGTTAAGAAATGTTCAACGTATTAAAGATGCAGTTATAGATGCAGGGATTGATAACAGAGTCGAATTCTACGTACCCTTTTTCCCGAACTCCAATCCGCATGTCCTCAAACCGTTCCAGCAGCTTGACATAGGCTTGCTGCTTCAATTGCCCAGTGAATATGAACTTCTACGCCGGTTTGGTTTCAACAAGTTTATTATATCCACCGGTCACGTTTCTGATAAAGACATCGATTTTTGGGCTGAAACGGGCCATCCAATATTTTTGTCGAGTTTAGACGAAATCAATTATCTTCTTCGCACCCATGATCAAGCTTCGGTTAATGTGCGATTCGATAGCTTAAATTCAGGAAAGCCGGGGATCAAATATAGTGAGCTTCAAAAGTTATCTGAGTTATTGAAAAATCATGGTCGAGGGCTCGATTGTTTTGAACTCTATTGTGGAAGCGGAAACACAGTCGACAATATGATCGGTATTGTTGAACAAGTGTTCATGATTTTTAGAACCTACTTCCCCAATGCAAAGGCCATTAACTTTGCGGGTGGCTTTGGGTTTGATTACCAGGAGAAGAGTGAGCTTAAGAAGCACTTCGAGTGGGGCAAGTATCTTAAAAAGTTACGTGAAAACGCGGATCGTTATGGTGTTCCCCAGCATGTAAAATTCCTCTTCGAGCCAGCCCGGGATATTTTGGGAGATGTCGGGGCACTGCTGTTAAGTATAGAACGCAGCATTATCAAACATCCAGGCGCGAACCGCCTATTGACCAATGGATCGAGGGTACTTATTCCATCAGCGCAGTATAAGGAACGGCGTCACAACGTAATCTTTTTAGATTCGACTATGACAGAAATCAAGTCGAAGGGGATCCCTGCCGCATTGCGCGGACGAGGTATTCTCCGCCACGATTATGTTTTGCCGGGCGAGTATCTCGTGCCTGATTGCATTGGCGCCCAGGATTACCTGCTTATCCTCGACGTAGGAGCATACTGTGCAACACAGCACATGGAGTTTCTCAATATTCCTCCTGCGGCTGAAGCCGTGATCGATAAAGCAGGATCGGTATATCTCATTACTTCGCACGGTGACAAGTTTGACAAATGGCGATATGTGCTTCCCGACAGAAAAGAGTTAGGGAGCCTCGTGGCGGAGCGTGCGGCTCACCAACCCTAAGTTGTGTTGAATGGGCTTTCAATGCAAAAGAACATCAGTATCTTGGAGCATAAGCAGACGATTGTGGGTATGCTGCACTTGCTTCCGTTGCCCGGTGCGCCGCGATTTGATGGTAACACCTGCCGGGTAGTCGACCAAGCTCTAGCCGATGCTGGGGCACTCGCAGAGGGTGGCGTTGATGCGATCATGATCGAGAACTTCGGAGATGTCCCTTATTTTCCAGACAGGGTTCCGCAAGAGACCATTGCCTGGATGAGCCGCGTTGGGGGGCTCATTCGCGACAGATATGATTTGCCTCTGGGCGTCTGTGTTTTGAAAAATGATGGTCGTGCCGCGTTGGCAATCGCTCACAGCATTGGCGCTCAATTCATCCGGGTTTGCATTCTTGGATCGCCGCGTGTGACTGATCAGGGTCTGATTGAAGGTCATGCCTATGATATTTTGCGTGACCGGGTTCGCTTTGGTGCGGATATCAAGATCCTGGCTGATGTGGATATTAAACATTCCTATCCGCTTGCTCCCGCATTTTCTCTGAAAGCAGAGGCGGCAGACCTGATTTCGAGATCTCTCGCGGACGCCCTGATCGTAACGGGAACCGCGACAGGACTTGCGATTAAGGAGTCGGATTTGGCTGAGATTCGCGGAGTTGCCAATGTGCCGGTCTTTGTGGGAAGCGGGGTAACCGATAAGAACATAAGACAGTTGTCCAACGATGCCAGTGGGTTCATCGTCGGAACATCACTCAAAGAGTCAAAACACCCGGATGCGAGGGTAAGTGTAGATAAAGTTCGGGCGATTGTCAGTCAGCTTCGCAATTGAGTTATTCGTACTCTCAAGCTTTTAACCTGATGCTCGCACGGGTCGCGAGTGGTGCTCTTGGCGCCACTATTTCAAGAGGAGACCTTACAGGAATGCATCCTTACGTCCTCCACAACGACCAGATCGTTTCGGCCACAGAGCCGGTTCTGCGCCCTGGCCAGCTTGGATTGCTCTCTGGTTGGGGTGTCTTCACCACATTTCGGATTTACGACGGAGTTCCATTTGCGTTTGAACGCCACTGGCGGCGGCTGTCTCGCGATGCTCAGTTGCTTCACGTCCCTCTTGCCCAGAATCCCGAGCAGATTCGTGCGGACCTCTTCCGCCTGATCGATGCGAATGATGCCCGGGAGGCGGTATTGCGTCTTTGCATAGTACGCAATGAGGGTAGCATCTGGGCGGGGCCTGGATCCGGCAACCCCTCCGATGTAATCGCTATGACAAACAACTTGCAGCAGTGGAAGGATACCGCCAGGCTGTCGGTCGCCTCCAATATCCGCTATACTGCATTTCCGTTTGCCGGGACGAAGACCTTATCCTGGGCTCATAGCCTTACTCTGGTGGAGACCGCGAGACACGAGGGATTCGACGAGGTAATTCTGCTGAACGAGCGGGGCGAGGCGACTGAGTGCACATCCGCGAATCTGTTTGCGACGAAGGACGGCGTTACGTGTACGCCACCGCTTTCCTCCGGAGCGTCTCCGGGAGTCACGCGCGCCACCATGCTGGAAGAACTGGATCTTGCCGATACGCCGGTCATCGAAAAGGCTCTTTGTGTTGAAGACCTCTATCAAGCGGATGAAGTCTTCATTACTTCGACCTCCCGCGAACTGCTTCCTGTTGAGTGTATCCAAAATCGCGTACTCGCTGGAGCTGCCGGCCATTGGCCTGTGATGACAAAACTGCGGCAAGCTTTGCGTAATTACGTTCAGCGCTATATCGAAAAACAAAAGCGCGCGGCTACCGCCAATTCGTTGTGATGCGCTGGTTTTAGTGCACTTGGGTTCTTTATTTCGGCAGAGGCTACCATGCATACCAATGCATTTACTATTGAATCTCCGTGTCGGCTTAGTTTTACGCTGATTGATTTGACCGGAGCCAGCGGCAGAAAGAATGGCATGGCATCAATGGTAGTCGAGGACCCCAGTTTTGTGTGCCGCGTGCTTCCGAGTGCCAATATTGAAGTGGAGATCAACGATGCAGGCTCGGAATACCGCGACCTTATCGCCGGCTATCTCATGAACCTGCAGCGGGAGATTGGTGGCGGATACGCCCGCGTCTTAGTCGATCGGCCTATACCTACTCATTCTGGCTTTGGATCGAAAACAAACACATTGCTTTCCATTGGCAAAGCTTTCGCTGCTGCTTACGGTCTCGATGTGACGACCGATCAACTGGCAGCCATCGCTGGGCGGGCTGGAACGTCCGGAGGCACAGTGAACCTGATCGACCGGGGTGGTTTCCTGGTTGATGGTGGGCATGCGACACCACCGGGGTTTACTGACGAACCAAAAAAATATCTGCTCCCGAGCCGGTATGCGGGGTCCGGGCGGCGCCCTCCGATCCTGATTTCAGAACCTTTTCCCGATTGGCCGGTGCTCATGATCTTGCCAGATGGACATCATATTCATGGTACCGCGGAACTTGAATTCTTCCGCTCGACCTTACCCATCCCCGTCGAAGAAACCCGACGCACTGCCCACATCGTACTGATGAATTTGGCCCCAGCCGTGATTGAGCAGGACTATGGGGCTTTCTGTAACGCCCTGAATGCCATCACCTTCGAGAGCTATTTCAAGCGCCGGCAGATCGATCTGCAAAACGACAACCTCAAACATGTGGTCAGCCAAGCACGGGACAATGGCATCGATGCTATTGGAATGAGCAGTATGGGACCCGCCTGTTTTTCGTTCACCCGGACACCGGAGCGTGCGGTTGCGTGGCTTGAAAGCTTGCAGGCTCGCGGCATCGTGCGCCGCCATTGGTTCACACGGGTGGTCAATGGTCCGACGAAGGTCACGCCGACTCCGGCAGAAGAAGCCGAAGTTGGCATCGTGTAAGACGAAGGCTGCTTGGATCGTAGGATATCTTACCCTCAACGGAAAAACCGTCTAGGACGGCCCGCAACCAGTACCTTTGATCCGCCCACATGCTGTCGAAAGGCAGCGCGTTCTTGTCGTACCATGACAGGGTACCGTCATGCTCGAAAACGGTACCTTTAAATGTCGTGGCAATGAAGATGTCGACACTCAATTCCAGGGCCTTCGGCGATGGAATATCCAAAACCAGCGAGCCGCGCGGTTCCGGGTTGATAATTCGGAGGCCAGTTTCCTCCAGTACCTCGCGAACGATTGCGTCGGCCGCTTGCTCTCCAGCATCCACTTTCCCGCCGGGTCCATTTACCATTCCCGCCCAGATTTTTCCCATGGGACGCCTTTGCAGCAATACGCAGGAGGATTGTACGATGAAG
>DASZEU010000145.1:0-18920 GCA_035940535.1 Candidatus Angelobacter sp. | reverse complement strand
AAACCTGTGTCGCCCCTCTGGGGCTTGTCATTTATCTGTAATCTTTCCCAGCGCTTACGAAGCTGTGAATGAATTAAAAAAGTGTTTGACTAGTTATATAGCTAGTATTATAATCCCCCTGTACTCTGGATTCCGTGTGGGTGAGGTAACTCATGGGCTTTGAATCGAGCGTGCAGGTCATCGAGCGGGCCAATCGTACCCGTCAGTTTTATCTGATTTGTCCGGCCCCCTTAGCCGAAGCTTTGGAACTGGAAAAGGGCGAGCGGATCGAATGGATTGTGGAAGACAAACATACCTTGACCATCAAGCGAGCGGTTCCCAAGCGGGAATCAGGGGCAGGACGAGGAAAACGTCATGACTAGCCCAGAAGCAGAAAACCAACTACCTCTGGTGGGAATCGAGGTGCCGAGCCAGGACGGCCAAGAGCCGTCCCCGGCTGAGCCCCGGCCGCTTCCCCGCCTCAAACCCATCAACCGCCAGCAGATGATCTTGCGCACCGTGATGGTGGAGGATTTGCTGGAACCGGACCATCCGGCCCGGGCCCTGTGGGAACTGGTGGAGGGGCTGGATTTGAGCCTTTTCTATAAAGACATCAAGGCGGTCGAAGGAGCCCCTGGACAAGATGCCTATGATCCGCATTTGCTGATCTGTTTATGGATTTATGCCTACAGTGAGGGAGTCAGTGCCGCCCGCGAGGTAGCGCGCTGCAGCGAGTATCATCCGGCCTACCAGTGGCTGACGGGCATGAAGAGCGTCAACTATCACAGCCTATCGACGTTCCGGGTGCAGTATAAGGAGGCCTTGGACAAATTATTTGCGCAAGTGCTGGCGGTGATGCAAAGCCAGGGACTGGTAGAGTTGCAGCGGGTCACGCAAGATGGAACCAAGATCCAGGCGGCGGCCAGTCGCCGCTCTCTGCATCGGGAAAAGACCTTGCAAAAGCATCTAGAAGAAGCGCAGCAGCGGGTGAAGGAGTTGGAGGAGCAAGCCCAGCAGGAGGATAGGGGCCAGAATGCACGGCAACGTGCCGCGCAAGAACGGGCGGCGCGGGAGAAGTTGGAGCGGATGCAAGCCGCGCTGGAGCAATTGGCCCAGGTGCAGAAGGAACAAGCAGGGCAGACGCGGCCGGAGGAGTGCCGGGGGAGCGAGAGCGAAGCGGAAGCCCGCAAGATGAAACATTCGGATGGCAGTTTTTCCCCCAGCTACAACGCGCAACTGGTGGCCGATGCCAAGGCCGACCTGATCGTGGCGGTACAACTGACCCAAGCCTGCAACGATCAAGGACTTCTGGAAGCCGGACTGGATGAAGTGCAACGGGTGTGTCAGCAAACGCCGCAGGAGGCGCTGGTCGACGACGGCTATGTGAGCCGGGCTACGGTGGTGGAGACCCAGAAACGGAACGTAGAATTGATCGGTACGGGACAACTGGATCAGCAGCATGATCCCGGTAAAACCGCCCGTAATTGTGAGCGCCGGGGTGTCGCACCCGCCTTTTATCCTCAAGAATTTCGCTATGACGCCGAGCACGATCTGTATGTATGTCCGGCCGGACAACCGTTACCTCATCGGGGTGTGAAAGACGATCGGCCCGGCGTCGAGCGCCATCAATATCGGGCCAAGGCTTCGACTTGTCGAGGGTGTGCGTTGCAAGCCCAGTGCTGTCCTCCCTCCGGCAAATCCGGCAAATTTACCCATGGGCGCCTGATTGTGCGCAGCCAGAACGAGCCGGTGGTGGACGCCTACGTGGAAAAGATGAAGACCCCCGAAGCCCAGGCCATTTATCAACAGCGGAAACGCCTGGCGGAATTTCCCAACCTATGGATCAAAGAGAAGTTGGGGCTGCGGCGCTTCCGCGTCCGGGGTTTGGTCAAGGCGGGGTGTGAACTGCTCTGGGCTTGTTTGGCTTACAACCTGCAGCAATGGATTCGACTGCGTTGGCGGCCCGCCTTGGTGAACCAAGCGGCAGCATGACCCTTCGATTCGGAATCGGAGCAAAGGAGAGAGGCGAAAGCACATGAAAGGCCGCGATCCTCCGCTGTAGAGGGCAATTCGCGCATTACGGGCGTGGCCAGGTGTTTGACTCTTGGCCGAGTGAAAACACTACTCACGCCAGAACAGATACTCGTGAATTTTAATCGCTTCACAGCTACGTACGCGCTGGGAAAGATTACAGATAAATGACAAGCCCCAGAGGGGCGACACAGGTTTTCTTTTGCTCTCTCCGACAAATCTGTTAATCGAAAAGATTCATGGAAAGCTTAACTGAATAGTATTGGGGCTACTCTCACACGTCCCCCTTTCGGGGGACTCGGGAATGCTCTTCATAACCTCACTAGCTATCTTCCTAGTTCTTTCTCCGCAACCCCATAGAACTTGTCGATCTTCTCCAGGTCGTTTCGAAGAATCGGTTCGTAACGGTCGCGGATCGGTACAGTAATTCTGTTTTTGAATGCAAATGGATCGTCTGCCAGGTTGTAGTAATACTGGCGGCGCAAGCTGGCATCGACTACGAACAATTCTCTTTGATCTTGGGAAAGCACGCCAAAGACCGGCATGTAGCTCGACATGAGCAAGAAATGGTCTGGCTGCGGGCCGACCTGCTCTTCCCTGCTGAGGGTAAACAGGGGGTGCCCAAGCATTTCGTTGCTCTTCAGCGGCTTGTGGCCCAGCAGATAATAAAGCGTTGGGGCCAGATCATGCAGCGTGACTTGCCGTGTGGCGTCCCAAAACATTCCAACGCGCAGCCGTTCTGGCAAATGGATCAGCAAGGGAATGCGCGCGACCTCCGGAGTGACATTGGAAACATGTCCGAGCCGGCCCATCTCTCCCAGGCTCTCTCCGTGGTCTGCGGTCACGATAACAATGCTGTTTTCGTACAGATTTTGTTTTTTCAGAAATTCAATGAATCCGCCGAAGGTCTGGTCTACCTGTTCCACGGCGGAAGCATACTTGTCGTTGAATCCCGGATGCGGCGTGACTGCTACCTGCTGGCCGTGCAACGCGAGTGAGAGCGTATGCACATCCGCTGGCTGCGTGTAGAGGAAGATGGGATGATCTCGGTCTTTTCGCTGGAGCAGATCGCCCTCAAGCTCGTCGATGACCATGCTGAATTCTTTCTGCTGCCAGCGGGTCAGCCTGCTGCTCAAGACTGTGACATTAGACGATTGGGGCACAATGTCGTAAAGCACTTCGTCGTAACTGATGTAGCAGTGAAATCCATCGACATCCAACATGCGCTGCAGGTTGCTGACTTTCGCATGCGGAGGAGGATAGAGTTTGTGCAACTGCTGGAACCCGGCCCAGATGGCAGGCTCAGCCAGAGCTGTGCCTGCGTAAGGCGTATAGGCGTTCTGAAATACAACGCTGTCGCGGGCAAACGCCTCGATGTGGGGCGTGAATGTGACTGCCGGGTTGTAGGGAGAGAGATAGTCTCGCCGCAGTGCGTCAATCACCAGGAAGAAGACGTTCGGCTTTGAAACAGGTTCGGCCTTCAGGCTATCGGTCAGAGTGATCTCCGGCACGGGAACCTTGGCGCGGATGTTGGCATGTTTGTTCAAGAAGCCGTAAAAGCCGGCATAAGCTTCATCTTGCACCGCCGGTTTCAGCGCCAGTTGAATCACAAAAAACGATGGATCATAGTCTGCATATTGCTCCAGATGGCGGACTACGCTCTCATTGAGGTCCGCGCCCTGCCCCAATAACCTGACACCTGTTAAGGCACCTACAGCAAGAATCGAGACAACCAGGAGAAAGAAAGGCCTATAGCTCTTTGGCCGGCTCCAAAACTGACGGCAAAGCCATAGCAACAGCAGACATATCACCAACGCCGACACGCTGCTTATGATTCTTTCCCAATCAATGGCCGCCAGCTTGATCGTGAGCAGATAGAACAAACCTATAATTCCTATTACTGCACCAGCCCGGCTTGGCCCCGACCGCAGACTCAGAAAATCGGGCTTCTCGTGATTGCCAGCCAGCAAGTAATGTTCCTTGATCTTCAAGGCCAGGGCTGCAACGAAGAGCACAACCGCAAAAGAAAAAACTATGGCATAGAGACTGGCCACGTAGGTATTGAAGGCCAGAAGAGAAAAGATGATCTTTCGCACCACGAACGCCAACAAGAGAGCTGCGGCAACCGTGCGCATGATGAATTGGGCAGCGGCAGGATTTGAGAATCGGCCGGCCAGAAGAGTAATCCACTGGAGAACGAGAAAAATCACAGCAAACACCGCGAGATGGGCCATCAGGCTCACGGCAAAGGCAGAGATCGGAATGGGCTGTCTGTCGGACGCGCTCTTGAGTCCGCCCGAGACGGCGTAGAGCAGAAAGGTCCCAGCGCCAGCCATAAGAAATGGGACCAGGTTTGTTTTGCTCGCAGGTGTTCCCTTCGTGCCCGATCGAAACGCTGTAGCAATGTGAATAAAAGAAATCCACATCAGGGGGACCAGGCAAACGAAGGCCTCGATACACGTAGTAATGTCGCCGATGGGCATGCGAACGTTTGGCCCATAAAGAAGCGCGGGACCGGCCGAGGCTTTTCTTCCGTCAGAAAAATACAGAGCAAAGCCCACAATCATCTGGACGACAACGAAGATCGCTGCGAGCCGTTGTGATCTTTTGCTGTTTTGTCCTATATCGATGGAAAGCAGCGCGCCCAGCAGTGCGGGGAAATAAAGTATCCAACCCACGAAGGCACAGGTTCGCAGCCAGCCAAACAAAGGATTTGCGAGAGTACCGAAAAAATCAACCGTGATGTAGCAGGTGATAAGGAAGAAGGAGTCAACAATGAGGAGCGACCCGAAGGCTGCCTGTGCTGCAAGCTTGATCCAGAAGACGGCATTGGGCCGTGAACGCATGGCTGCAAGCATATCAATTGTGGCAGGGTCGAAAATCACATCGTTCACTGCCTCCACTCCGTCCACCACGTCCACTCTGTCCACAACGTCCACTTTGTCCACGTTCCAACATAGCAAAGTTGATTTTCATGAGCTTTCGCGGGCTGCAAGCCCTGTTCCGACAATTTTTTGGCAGTTATGTAATTTTGGCAATCCCGGCTAGAATTGTGCCGTATGCAAGACGATCTTCTTCGCTACCGCAAAGAATTCCCCATCCTCGACCGCACGACCTACATGATCAGTAATTCACTGGGCGCCATGCCTCGTGGGGTTTACGATTCAGCCCGCGAATTCTGCGATGTGTGGGCGACTCGCGGCGTCCGTGCCTGGGAAGAGAAATGGTGGATGATGTCCCGTGAGGTCGGCGACGAGATCGCCGCCATCATGAATGCGCCTGCCGGCTCGGTAAGTGTGCATCAGAATGTGACGATCGTCCAGGCCATCGTGGCAAGCTGCTTTGATTTCAGCGGCAAGCGCAACAAGGTCGTCTACAGTGACATGAATTTTCCCTCGGTCATGTATTTCTGGGAGGCCCAGCAGTCCCGTGGCGCGCACATCCAGATGGTCAAGACCGACGATGGAATCCATGTTCCTACCGAGCGCCTGCTGGATGCCATCGACGAGCAGACCTTGATCGTCCCCATCTCCCATGTTGTATTTCGCAGTGCTTACATCAAAGATGCCAAGACGATTATTGAAAAGGCGCATCGCGTCGGCGCGCATGTAGTGCTCGATACCTTCCAGTCTTTGGGAAATGTCCCGGTCGATATCCAAGCGCTCAACGCTGACTTCGCCACCGGAGGCGTACTGAAATGGCTATGCGGCGGCCCCGGCACCGCCTATTTATATGTACGCCCCGATCTCGGCAAAAAACTGCAACCCAAGCTGACCGGCTGGTTTGCCCATGAACATCCGTTTGCATTTGAGATTGGTGCTACGCACTATGCGGAGCCGCCTTATAAGTTTATGCAGGGCACAGCCAACGTTCCGGCACTGTATACCGCGCTTCCAGGATTGAAGATCATTCGTGAAATTGGTGTGCATCGCATTCGCGAGAAGTCCAAGAAGATGACGGCCCGCCTGATTGAACTCGCCGCCCAGCGGGGCTGGAAGGTGAACTCGCCCAGCGACCCGGAACGCCGGGCAGGCACGGTGACGATTGATATGCCCAACTCCACTTCCGAAGCGGTGTGCAAGGAGTTGTTGCGCCGCGATGTCCTGGTGGATTTTCGGCCCAAGGCAGGAGTGCGCTTCTCGCCGCATTTCTACAACACGATGGAAGAGATTGACCGGGCCATAGAGACGGTGGACGAGATATTGAGCGATATGCGCGTTACTGCGAGCGTTGGTTAACCAGGAATCTGCAAAGGCACTACTTTTTTTGTTGACAATTCGCCTTTTATTCGCTGAAATAAGGGTCGATGGCTATAACTAAACGTCAACGGCAGGTTTACGACTTCATTCACGATTTTGTGCAGGGGCACGGATACTCACCTTCCTTTGAAGAGATCGGCGCCGGAATGGGCTTAAGCTCTTTGGCCACCGTGCACAAACACATAACCAACCTGGAAAAGAAAGGTCTGCTCAAGCGGGACTACAATCGCAGCCGTTCGATTGACGTGCTGCCCGTCCGCGGACTGCTCCGACGGCAAACTCCAAAACCTACTGCCCTAGAGCTGACTTGGCCGCTGTTGGGACGCATTGCTGCCGGTCAGCCGATTGAAGCCGTGCAGAATGCCGAGACCATCTCCCTCGGCGACCTCACCCGCTCTAAAGATGTGTTCGTCCTGCAAGTCAAGGGCGAAAGTATGAAAGATGAACACATCGTCGATGGTGACTATGTTCTGGTCGAGAAGGCCGACACTGCCCGCGACGGCGAAATTGTCGTTGCTTTGCTCGAAGGTTCAGATGCAACTCTTAAACGCATCTTCCGCGAAGGACCCAAGATCCGGCTGCAGCCCTCCAATTCCGAGATGGAGCCGATTGTGGTCGCGGCAAAATCGGTCCAGATACAGGGCAGGGTGATTGGCGTGCTCCGCAAGTACTGATTGGGCGTTTACTAAGCTCCTTAAAAAATTGAAAAGCCCGGCACTGCCGGGCTTTTCAGCCTAGAGGAGTAACGTTAGTCCACGAGCTTGTCGAGGGCCTTCTCGATGGTGTCGCGCGGTACGTAGCCCACAATCTGGTCTTGCACTTGGCCGTTCTTAAAAATCAGCAGAGTAGGAATGCCACGGACACCATAACGTTGCGGGGTAACCGGGCTGCTGTCTACATCCATCTTGCCCACTTTGATTTTGCCGTTGTAAGCGGTGGCCACTTCGTCCACGATCGGGGCCAATGCTTTGCATGGGCCACACCATGCAGCCCAGAAGTCGATCATGACCGGCTGTTCACTCTTTAAGACCATTTGGTCAAAATTACTGTCAGTCACTTCCACAATGGTTTCAATAGCCATCAATTGCTCCCCTCTTTTAGTACTGCCAGCCTCTTCGGCCAATTTAAATTGAACTGAACATCCTAACAAAATCTCAACCAAACATTAGATGAAACTGCGAACAGTAAGTTTCCTGGTTCTTAAGTTATTGAAATTGCACAGAGTTAGATAAATTTAAGCCTCGCAACCACGGGAACATTGAACAGTTTTAATCCCCCAACGCAAAATGTTACTAAAGTGATGTGGACGAAAGGCCAATATCCCCCTACACTCATAAGCGGTGGTAAGGCAGTTCTGGGGGAGGGCTGCCGGGCGTCCTGCGATGAACTCGCAGGACGCTTGATTTTTGGGCGGTTTTCTCGCTATCAGAGCTGTTCCCCAAACCGGGCCCCAAACTGGCATGCCGCGTTCAAATTATCCCGCCTCAAGTGATATCCTCAATAGTTAATCAATCTTCAGGGACGATCATCTGAGCAATCCTGTCAATCTGGAATCTTAGAAATGACTACTACAAGTGCCGAACTACATGGGACCGAATTGCAGTTATTGGAGCGCGAACGGGTTTTTGATGCTTTTCGCCACTGGGGCTATCTGGAAGCCAATTTGAATCCATTCGGGGGACCGGTTGGAGGAGGCCTCCCAGAGTTGCGCATGAAAGGCGAGTCTGCCGAATTGGCTAGCCGGATCTATTGTGGCAGCGTGGGCTACGAGTTTATGCACATCCTCAATCGCGAGCGCCGCGAATGGTTGCAGGAGAAGATCGAGAATCCGTCGCCTTTAACAGTAGACCGCCGGTGGCTTACCGAGCGTCTTCTGCAAGCCGATCTTTTCGAGCAGATTCTTCAGACACGCTATCTCGGCACCAAGCGCTACTCCGGGGAAGGCAATACTTCTCAAGTTCCTCTCCTGGATATGGTGCTGGAGACCGCCGCAGACCTGGGCGCCAATACCTGTGTGATTGGCGGCACCCACCGTGGACGCCTCACCCTGATGACCCTGAATGTGGGCATTCCCGCAGAAGACATTTTGGCGGGATTCGAAGACGTTGATCCCCGTAGCGTCTTAGGCGGCGGCGATGTGAAATATCACAAGGGAGCTACTGGCGAATTTCGTACTCGCAACGGAAAAACAATCCGCATGCACCTGGTTTCCAACCCCAGTCACCTGGAAGCAGTTGATCCGGTTGCTTTGGGCCGCACTCGGGCCAAGCAAACCCATGTCGGCGAAAACGGCGAGCGTGAGGTGCTGCCCATTGTGATGCATGGCGATGCGGCTTTCGCGGGCCAGGGAATCCTCGCCGAAGCCCTGAACTATGCAGGACTCAAAGGTTTCAGTGTGGGCGGCTGTATCCACATGATCGTAAATAACCTGATCGGCTTTACCACAACCTCGCGCGAGCTGCATACTTCGCGATTCTCAGCCGATTTGGCCAAGCGCCAGCCGGTTCCCATCTTCCATGTGAATACCGAAGATCCTGAAGCAGTGCTGCGCGTGGCCAAACTGGCAGCCGAGTACCGGTTCCAGTTTGGCAGCGATGTAGTGATCGATCTGATTGGATACCGCCGCCATGGCCACAGCGAGGTCGATGATCCAACCATTACCCAGCCGTTGCTTTACAAGAAGATCAACGCACATCCGCCGTTGTATGACATCTATGCCCGGAAGCACAACATCGATACCGCTGACATGGAGGCCGGCTTCCGCGCCCAAATCGACGAAGCCTACGACAAAGCCGCGAAGATGGAGAAAGCGCCCACCTTGCGCCGCCTTCCCGCATACTGGAACAAGTATGTCGGTGGCCGTTATAAGCCTGAGTATGAAGTGCCGACCGCAGTGGCCGAAGAGACATTGCATCAACTTACTGCCAAGTTGACGACCTATCCTGAGGATTTTGCCATCCATCCCAAGATCAAGAAACTGCTGGAACAGCGTCAAAAAATGGGAACCGGCAAATTGCCTCTCGACTACGGCATGGCTGAGGCCCTGGCGTTTGCGTCGCTGCTGAATCAAGGTGTGCCTGTCCGGCTTTCCGGACAGGACAGCCGCCGAGGGACGTTCAACCATCGCCACTCTGTGCTGATCGATACGGAAAACGAGCAGGAATACGTGCCCCTCTGCCATCTCTCACCGAACCAGGCCTGGTTCGCAGCTTACAATTCCATTCTTTCGGAAGCCGCGGTGCTGGGCTTTGAGTATGGATTCAGCCGAGACTATCCTGACGGGTTGGTGCTGTGGGAAGCGCAGTTTGGCGATTTCGCCAACGGCGCTCAGATCATCATCGACCAGTTCGTTGTGTCGGGCGAAGACAAGTGGGGTCTGCTCTCCGGTTTGGTCATGCTGCTCCCTCATGGTTACGAAGGGCAAGGTCCGGAGCACTCCAGCGCCCGCATGGAGCGCTACCTGCAACTTGCGGCGAAAGACAACATTCAGGTAAGCCAGCCTTCAACCGCCGGGCAATATTTCCACCTGCTGCGGCGGCAGGCGTTGCGTCCTTGGCGAAAGCCCCTGATTGTGTTTACTCCAAAAGGAATGCTGCGCCATCCCGATGCGGCCAGTTCCCTGGGAGAGTTGGTTGACGGCAAATTCCAAACCGTAATTCAGGACAATGAGATTGCCGGCGGTGAGCGCGTGATTCTGTGTACCGGAAAAATTGGGCATGAATTGCGCCGGGAGCGCAAACGCCGTAACGATACTCGCACTGCCATTATTTTTCTGGAACAGCTCTTTCCGCTGCCGGAAGCAGATTTGGAAGCGGCTTTTGCGCAGCACTCCAATGCGCGTGAATTCCTGTGGGTGCAGGAAGAGCCTGCGAATATGGGAGCACTCAGCTACATCAATCCCCATCTCGAACGCTTGGCGCGTGGTAGTCGAGTGCGTTCGGTGAAGCGTTCGCCTTCGTCCACACCGGCCACCGGCTCGCATACCGCCCACGAGATGGAGCAGAAAACCTTGATGGAGATGGCATTCGCAGCGTTATGACGTTGAACGAATTTTACCTATTGAACGATTTTCAAATTGATTAACAACGAAAGGTGATTGAAATGGCCTACGAAGTCCCCCCCTTGCCTTATGCCTACAACGCTCTTGAACCCCACATCGACGAACAAACCATGCATCTGCATCATGACAAGCATCATGCCGCGTATGTCGCAAAGCTGAACGCTGCCGTGGAAAAATATCCTGACCTGCAAAAGAAGAGCGCAGAAGAGTTGATTCGCAACTTGAGCGCTCTGCCTGAAGATATCCGAGGCGTAGTCCGCAACAATGGTGGTGGCCATGTCAACCACACCATGTTCTGGCAGATTATGGGTCCCAACAAAGGCGGAAACCCGACCGGCGCAGTCGCCGAGGCGATCAACAAGACTTTTGGCAGCTTCGACGCTTTCAAAGAAAAATTCGAGGCCGCTGGCGCCAACCAGTTCGGCAGCGGCTGGGCCTGGCTGGCACGCACCAAGTCGGGAGAGTTCAAGGTGACCTCCACGCCCAATCAGGACAACCCTCTTTCCAACGGCGAGTTCCCGGTGATGGGCAACGACGTTTGGGAACATGCTTATTACTTGAAGTACCAGAACCGCCGCCCAGACTACCTAAAGGCTTGGTGGAATGTGGTGAATTGGGATGAAGTCAACAAGCGGCTGGCTCAGGCTGACAGCAACTTCAAATAACAACGCGCAGCATTCCAGTTAGTCCGCAAAAGCCGCCCGTGATCTGAATTGGTCCGGGCGGTTTCTTCGCGCCATCATTTCAACTTCGTTTTTTCACCACAATTTCAGCTTCAACGTCACCCTCTGCCCCTGTCATTCTGAACGGAGCGCCACAAAGAAGCTGCTCGTCACGCAACCCCATTGCGCGCAGTGAAGAATCCCCAGAATGTGTTAGTCGGTAGTGGGTCATTTTGCGTGAAGACGTGTATTAGCCCCAACCATCCCTGCCGGGATGGTTGCGTAAACCAGAAACCTCAAGGGACACCATACTGCTGTCGTTTCGACCAACCAGCCCGGCAGGGCGGAATAGTTTAGCCCAGGGCGTAAGCCCTGGGTAAACATTATGAATGAGAGCGCAAGCCCCAGCGGGGTGACACAAGGTTCGCTGTCATATCTGTATAAGGAGTTTCTGGGGAGGGCATCACCTGTCCTGAGGTCCGCCGAAGGAAGTTCACTCGTGCCCTGGAGTTTCTACATTTCGGAGGTGCTTTGGAATCTGTGATAGAGTCCCGCAGGGACGTTTGGCAGTAGCCCCAATACGGTTCACTTAAGGAATTCGAAGTTGTCAGGGACTTAGATGGTCAGCGCCGGAGGCGCACTAAGAAGTTAGCCCAGCGTGTGAACGCTGGGAAAAGATTAGGGATAAATGACAAGCCCCAGCGGGGCGGCACAGATTTTCGGTTGTCTCTGCAATAAAGCTATTGATCGAAAAGGTTCATCAAAAGCTTAACTGAACCGTATTGCCCTAAAGGGCCGTTCTTTCACCATTTCTTTTTGACGACTGGTCCCAAAGCACCGATCGGTTGATTTGGGAAATCGAGGTGCATCCGGTCAAGGCCATGGACATGGTCAACTCGGTGCGCAGAATCTCGATGGCGCGGGCGACGCCCGCCGCCCCAGCATAAGCCAGCGCGTACAGATAAGGGCGTCCGATGAGCACGGCCTTGGCTCCCAAAGCAAGGGCCTTTAATACATCGGTTCCCCTGCGGATCCCTCCATCGACCAGTAAGGGCAGTTTTCCGTTCACTGCCTCTGCTACGCGGGGCAGGGCCTCGGCGGTGCTGGGCAGGGTGTCGAGGTTGCGTGCGCCATGGTTGGAAACGATGATTCCTGCGATCCCTGTATCCAGGGCGCGTTTGGCATCGTCAGGATTGAGTACACCCTTGAGCAGCACCGGAATTTTGGCTATGGAGCATAGCCAATCAACGTCTTTCCAGACCAGGGAAGGATTCAAGAGTTCGCTGTAAATGGCGCTCCGAACCGGGCGATGGCTTATGGAACCTAAGTTCAGGTTGGGCAATCTAAAATCTTTCGGCAACTGAAACTGATTGCGACTCTCGCGGTGCCTGAGCCCCAGCACGGGCGTATCCACGGTAATGCAAAGAGCTTTGCAGCCCGCAGCTTGAGCGCGCTCTACCATCTGCTGGGTCAGTCCCTTGTCTTTCTGAAAATACAACTGGAACCACACCGGGTGCTGGGCCAGGGCCGCAATGTCTTCAACCGACTCGGTGGAAAACGAGCTCAGAACAAATGCCGCGCCGCCCTCATTGGCCCCCGCGACGGTGGCGCGCTCGCCCTCGCCGTGGCAAAGGCGGTGAAAGGCCGCCGGAGCCAGCAGGATGGGCATTTCAAGTTGCTGGCCCAGCACTTCCGTTTGCAGGCTGATCTCGGAGACATCCACCAGAACGCGCGGACAAACACGGATGCGTCTCCAATCTTCGCTGTTGGCCCGCAGCGTGAGTTCGTCAGCGGCCCCGCCCACGATGTACCCATGGGCCATAGGTGACATGCAACTTTCTGCCTGAGCTTCAAAATCGGCAAGCGTCAGGATTAATTCAGTTTGCAGCTTTTCAGCTTGCATGAGTAGTGCATCCTTCTTGAAAATTTGCAGCCAGCATTCGGGGGAACATGACATTGTACGCTGTGGTTGACAGCTACTGGCTGCGGGCTTTTACCTTCCAGTCAAAGTCAAGTCCCGCAGGCTTTCAAAGCGGACAGCCAAGTCGCCGTATTGCCTGGTGAACGGCCGGTCCACATCTTGTGCAACTACAACATTTTCACCGTGCGGATACTGTTTTCGAAAAACTCGAAGATTTGTGGTATCGAAATCAGACGCCGACCATTTGCACTCCAGCGCCAGAGGCTGGCTTCTTCGTCCAGCCATAATGAAATCCACCTCGTGCCCCCGTTTATCGCGCCAGTAAGAAAGTTCGAGATTTTGATGTCGAGCCATGATCTCATTCAATACGAAATGTTCCCACAGTAGGCCCATGTCGTCCTGGCGCAATTGTTGCCATCCGCGGTGATAGCAAACAAATCCAGTATCAAAACCGTACACCTTGGGAGCCGAGATTATCTCTGCCGCCCGGTGTGTATTGAAAGGACGAACCACATGCGCAACTAAGGTTGCTTCCAATACCTTGAGGTAATTGCTAATGGTGGAACGGCTTACTTCACAAGGCGCCGCGAATCGCGTGGCCTCGAACAGTCCACCACTCTGGGCCATCACCAATTCCGCAAATTTCTGAAACGAAGAACGCCTTTCCAGCCGAAAGAGTTCCTGGATGTCTTTGGCCCAATACGCATCCATCCATTCCTGGAAATCACGCTCGGGAAAGTCTTCGGCGAGAAAAAAAGGTGGCAATCCTCCCCGCAAGAACCGATGGAGCAAGTCCGGGCGGCGGGCATCGTCCAAATCCTCCAGGCACATGGGCGTAAGCCAGATGTTTCTTTTCCGTCCAGCCAAAGTGTCTCTGAATTTGGCGGAAGCGCCAAGAGTAGAAGATCCCGTAGCCAGCACACGGATATTTGGATAGTGATCGGCCGCGATTTTCAGCAACTCTGATGGATTTGCCAATCGATGAACTTCGTCGAGAACCACCCGATGGTTGGCCAATCCGTTGAGAAAAGTCTCTGGATCTTCCATCATGCGTCGCACCCGAGGCAATTCACAGTCGAAGTATTCGATATCGGGCAAACTTTGGCACAGCACTGTTTTGCCCACACGCCGGACGCCCGCCAGCCAAACGATGCTGCGTTCGCGCCAAGATTGTTCGACGAGTTTTTGCCAAAAGCGGCGGTGTATCATCTGCGGATATGATTGCATATAGTACGACTAAACGCCAACTTATTGGCGTTTGGTTACAACTCAGTGGGATGCGATATTATTTATTTTTTATTCGCGAATGGTGAATTTGGGCTGGGTATTTGAATCAACCTTCACCCTGCCAGCTTTCGGCTCTAGATTTGCCGAGAACAGAATCTCTGGAATGTGACGCTCTGACGCAGCAGTGTTTCAAAATGATGACAGATTGTCATACATTCCGGTTCGAAACATGGTATCGTTAGAAGTCTTTAACGCAACTACCTGATAATACAGTTCTTCCAGATTAGGATTGCCTCAGGGTGTTTTGGCATCTGAGTTGCTTTATATGGATGATCAGGAGTTCTCTTTAAGGATTTATGTCAAGATGGGCGCTGTTGTTCCTTATCGCCGTTTGCCTGCTTGGGTTCGCGACTTTGCTCTATGGAGCGTGGACATGGAGCATCGATGATCTGCCGAAGTTCATCGCCTATTTCCTGATCTCGATTATTGCCTCCCGGCTCAAGGTCAATCTGCCGGAGATCACCGGCACAGTTTCCGTCAATTTTCTATTCATCCTGATTGGCATTGTTGAGCTGAATTTCAGCCAGACCCTATTTATCGGGTGTGCCTCAATCCTGGCCCAGTCGTACATCAGCCGGCACAACTGGCCCAAACCAGAGCAGGTGGCCTTTAACGTTTCCAGCGTTTCCTTTGCCATCTGGGGCGCCTATTTTGTCTTTCATGGCCCTCTGCAGCAGCGGATGCATCAGAATGTTTCGTTGCTGTTGATGCTTGCAGCCTGCGTCTATTTCCTGCTCAACACCCTGCCGGTTGCCACCATCATTTCGCTTACCGAAGGCAAGTCGCTGCGCAAAGTCTGGACCGACTGTTACTTCTGGTCGTTCCCCTACTACCTGGTGGGCGCAGCCATTGCCGGCATGGTGAGCTGGATGAACCAGAAGGTAAACTGGCAAACCTCATTGCTGGCATTACCGGCGATGTTTGTCATCTACCGCTCTTACCGGCTGTATTTGAGCAAACTGGAGAATGAAAAGCGCCACGTCGAAGAGATGGCCGGGCTCCACTTGCGGACCATCGAGGCGCTGGCTCTGGCCATTGAAGCCAAGGACCACACTACCCACGACCATCTCCAGCGCGTGCGTGTCTATGCCATCGAATTGGCCAAGCGCCTGAATCTCGATGCGGATGAACTGGAGGCACTGCGGGCTGCCGCTCTGCTGCACGATATCGGCAAGCTGGCAGTACCCGAACACATCATCTCCAAGCCCGGACGGCTTACTCCCGAAGAGTTTGAAAAGATGAAGATTCACCCCATCGTGGGCGCGGAGATATTGGAGCGAGTGCAGTTTCCCTATCCGGTGGTGCCCATTGTCCGTTCCCACCATGAGCGTTGGGACGGCTCCGGCTATCCGGACGGACTGAAAGGCGAGCAGATTCCGATTGGCGCCCGCATCCTTTCTGCCGTAGACTGCCTCGACGCTCTGGCTTCCAATCGTCAATATCGCCAGGCCCTGCCGCTGGACGAGGCCATGAAGCGAGTCGCCGATCAATCGGCAAAGGCTTTTGATCCCAAAGTGGTGACTTTGCTGCAAAAATACTACGTAGAGCTGGAAGAGATCGCCCGTTCGCAGTCCGGCAATGTGGAACGGCAGAAGCTCTCGACCGACCTCAAAGTGCCGCGCGGCCTGGAGCCAGCCACTGGATTCGAAGTGCGAGATGGCTTGGAGCGGATCAGCAACAACACCTTTCTTTCCTCGATTGCGGCCGCCCGCCAGGAAGCCCAGACTTTGTTTGAATTGAGTCATGATCTTGGCAATTCGCTCAGCTTGGACGAAACGCTTTCAGTGCTCAGCGTGCGCTTGAAGCGGCTGGTGCCTTATGACTCGATTGCCACCTACATCTTGCGTGGAGAGCAACTGGTAGCCGAGTATGTGAATGGAGACAACTTCCGTCTCTTTGCCTCGCTGCGAATTCCTATTGGCCAGGGAGTCTCCGGCTGGGTGGCCCAAAATCGCAAGGCCATCGTCAATGGAAATCCTTCGGTCGAGCCGGGATATTTAACCGATCCCGTTCGTTTCAGCACCTTGCGTTCCGCCATCTCCGTTCCGCTGGAAGGACTTGCCGGAGTGATGGGAGTACTCACTCTTTATCACAGCGAACGTGACGCTTATACCGCCGACCATCTGCGCATCCTGCTCGCCATCAGTTCCAAGGTGGCGCTGTCGGTCGAAAATGCGCTGGCCTTCCGCCAGGCGGAAAGCTCCGCTACTACAGACTATTTGACCGAATTGCCCAATGCCCGCTCTCTCTTTCTTCATCTTGATCGGGAGTTGGCACGCTGTAAGCGGCTGAATACCTCAGTCACGGTGATGGTTTGCGACCTTGATGGGTTTAAGCAGATCAATGATCGCTTCGGTCACCTGGAGGGCAACCGCTTCCTGCGCCTGTTTGCCAAGAGCTTGCAAGGCTCCTGCCGCGAATACGATTATGTGGCCCGTATGGGCGGCGATGAGTTCGTAATTGTTGCGCCCGGCTTGAGCGTCTCGGCGGCCCAGGCCCGCGGAGTTTGCCTGAGCGAGCTGGCCCGGTCGGCAGGGCGCGACGTTTGCAACGAAGACATCCTGGCCCTAAGCGTAGGCTGCGCCGTCTATCCCGACGATGGCGCGGACGCAGAAAAACTGCTAGCCGAGGCCGACCGTCGCATGTATATGGAGAAGCAGCAACACCACCAGAGCAAGGCATTCAGCGCCATCGCCGGTATCCAGACTTCGGGCGGCAGCCAGGACAATTTGGTGAGGTAGATGCTTCGCTCGCTGGCCCTTACGGTACGAACAAAAGGGGCAGGGCAATGGCGGGTACTCGCCTGGCACGTTATTCCCACCGCCGTTCCACAGGTGTTGCCAATCACTGATGACTTGCAGGGGTCAAACGGTTTCGGGAAGGTCCACTTGGACGATTTCAGCCACCCCGACCCTAAAAGGTGGCTAAAAACCTGCCAAAAACCTACTTTTTCAAAAAGGAGACGATGAACATGCCAAACCACGCGAAAATCCAAAATGACCCACTACCTGCGGTTCGGAAGCTCCACCGGACGATCCCGGCCACCTCGACTCTAAAAGGTGGCCAAAAACCTGCCAAAAACCTACTTTTTTGAATCGGTGTGGAGACATATAACAGCCCCACCATCCCTGCCGGGACGGATGGGGCTGTTGAGTTCTTTGGCTAGTAGCGAGAAGCCAGCAGCAAGAAGTAATCTTGGCAATCTACTCCGCTTTTCTTTTTTTCAAATCAAACTTCTGCCCCGAAGACAAGAAATAATATTTCTTCCCATCATGTTCTTTGCCGTCATAGATGCCCACTTTGCTTTTACCGATGATCTCGAACTCATTTCCATGCACTACGATGGCGGTGCTTTCGTCGATGCCGATCCCCAGCAATTCCGGATGGGCATCGATCACCGGAACCAGATCATTCTCCCGATGGCGGGTGATCACATGCTGATCGATGGCTGCGTTTTGCAGTAGGCCAAATCCCTCCACATGCGGGGGAGCGATCATGATGGTGTTGTCTCCATCGGGATTTTCGGGAGTTCCCGAGGCCCCGCGCACCAGAAATGATCCCTGGATCGTGGCCCCTGCCGAGCTGCCTCCGACCACACCGCCCCGGTCGAGAACTGCCTTAATTTCACGTTCCGTTAAAGTGCCATGATAGGCATCCACGAGCCGCCACTGCCGGCCACCCTCGATCCAAACTCCGCTAGCATGGTGTAAAGGCTCGGTAAATTCCTTTGAGTTGGCCTGGTTGCGGTCACGAGTGTGGAGAACCACAAAGTTCTTGACCCCAAAATTATTGGCAAAGCGCTGCTTCTCTTGATCAACATTGACCTGATCACCGATGGCCGTCGGAATCACCACAAAGTTCGCCTGGGCCCCGCCCGCCAATTCAATAAAGCGGCTGACAATCTCAGGCCCCAACCTTCCGCCACCAACAATGATCAAAGAACCTTTCGAAGGGCCAATCGATGAAGATGAAGCACTGCCACCTGCGCGCACCAAAGGAATGGCAACCATTAAAACGACGAGTAAAATCAAGAAATACTTTGCATTGGTTTTGTTCATGGCTATCATCATCGAAAGAGAAATTTTCGTGAGCAGCATATCACATTGGCTGTAAGCAGAGTTGAAAGTGGAAGCCATGATCAGCGTGCATAATAGGCCGTTCACTGTATTTCGGTTTCACCACACAGTCAATCCCCCTGTCATTCTGAGCCCGTGACCCGCTGCAAAGTGGGTCACGGGCTCAGAATGACAGAGTAATAATGGGTGGTGAAATGGAAACATCTACGAAGCGCATGCACCCTATAATTGCCTCCACCTGCCCCCGTTACCACTCTGAGCAACTGACCGTGAGTCCTTCGCGTCCTTAGCGGCCTTTGCGGTTGACCGCTTCACGGTTTTGCTCAAAGATATCTGTCCCCAGCATCGGCAATGCTCTTATCCGAGCCCCCGTAGCGCTGAAGATCGCATTTCCCACCGCAGGCGCAAGTCCCACGATCGGCGTCTCTCCCGCGCCGGCAGAAGGAGTATCCTTGCGGTCAATAATCTCAACCTCAATCTGCGGCACATCACGAAAACGCGGAACCCGGTATTCACTCAGGCGTGGATTCAATACCTTCCCATTCTGGAAATGGATGGCCTCAAATAACGCTCCGCCAATGCCTTGCACAAGCGCTCCAGACACTTGATTGCGCAGGCCGTTGGGATTGACGACCGCTCCACAGT
>DASZEU010000144.1:0-5407 GCA_035940535.1 Candidatus Angelobacter sp. | reverse complement strand
CAGGCCGGTTGCCACCATGCGCACGTAGAAGTCGGCAAAACCGACGGAGACCAGACTGCACCAGGCAAACAACATGTGGCGCGCGTTGAGGGAACTGGCCGTCTTCCACGCTCCATGCCGCGACTTATTGGCCGCGGTGCAAGAAAAGCAGTCGAGCTTTCCACCGATCAAGTGCCGCAACGAATGGCAGGAGAGCAAATACAAGGACAACAAGACGATGTTGATCAGGAAGACCAGGGATCCCACTCCGACAAAGAAATGTCCGTCTAACCAGAAAGCCTCGAATGTGTCCTTCCACAGAAAAACCAGGAAGATGATTGCAAAGTAGAGAAAATAGCGATGCAGGTTTTGCAGGATGAACGGGAACTTTGTCTCGCCCCGATACTTCTTCCGCCAAGACGGCTCACCTACAGCGCAGCCCGGCGGATCGGCGAAAAATGCGCGGTAGTAGGCCTTCCGGTAGTAATAGCAGGTCATGCGGAAACCCAGGGGAAAAGCCAGGATCAGCAGCGCCGGAGACCAATGCCAGAAACTAACATTAAGCAAAGGCGAATAAAATGGGGAGAGATACGGTCGATGGGCCGGGCTTTTCAAACAATCGTAAAGGCCATTCTCAAACGCGCGCAGAGTGGCATAGATGCCGAAGCCACCCAGCAATATCCAAACCGGCAGGTTCTCAACCCACCAGGCATCGCGGCGCTGTGTGCGGCCAAAGCCACCTTGCACAGCAGTGCTCTTGATCTCAGCCAAAGGCCCACCTCCAGGTACAGGTTATGAAGGAATCTACGCAGGTTTTCTGTAAATCATTCTACTGCACCAACAACAGTCGTCTGCCTGCGGTTCCGAAAAACCCTTAAGTGTACAGCAAATGCGCAAAAGTTAGAAACCAGGAACGCGAAGTGTGCCTTCGATCCAATCAGTGCCACAGGAATCTTCAAATCATTGCTTCGGTTTGTTCTTGCCGGGCTTTTCGGCGGGGTTCTCGTGCACGCGTTCGCGAAAACTTCCAGACATACCTTTAGCCAGGAAGATCGTTGATTCCCCGTATTTATCCCGCAGCCGGTCGGATGCTGAAAGGGCCTGCGCCCATTTTTTACGCTTGTCTTCCTCTTGCAGAAGCCCCATCTGCTCCGGTTGGTCTTCAAAGTTGGAAGCATGAACACCCAGCAGGCGGACGGCGCGGCCTTGCTCCCAGTTGCCGTGAAACAGCTTGCGGATGGTTTCAAATATCTCGTTGTCCACCTGGGTGCTATTAGCAGGCGAGTGGGCGCGGGTGATGGTGCTGAAGTCGGAGTAGCGAAGTTTAAACTGGAGGGTGCGCGCAAAAAATCCTTGATCGCGCAACCTGCGGCCCACCAATTCGGAGAGGTGGGCCAGCGTGGATTCGAGTTTTTCCAGGTCACGTGTGTCGTAGTTGAAAGTATGTTCATGGCTGATCGACTTGGCCTGCGTGTCGGCCCCTACTTCATCTTCAAACCAGCCGCCAGCGTCTTCACCACGAGCCTTGCCGGCCAGCGCTGCTCCCCATTTACCAAACTGGTCCTGCAAAAATCCTTCCTGCACCCGCAGCAGGTCGCCAACCCGGTTGATGCCAAGCTGGTTGAGACGGCCCTTGGTTACTTTGCCGACGCCAGGAATTTTGCCGACGTCCAAAGGCGCAAGAAAACTTTGTTCCTGCCCCGGCAACACATATAAGACACCATTGGGCTTGGCCTGATCGGAGCATATCTTGGCCATGAGCCGCGAACTGCCAATGCCAATTGAACAATTCAAGCCAGTCTGTTCTTTCATTTGCTGATGCAGCTTGTGGGCGGATTTCAGCGGTGGACCGTGCAGCTTTTCCGTCCCGGTCATATCCACGTAGGCCTCATCGATCGAGGCCATTTCCACTGCCGGAGAGAAGTCTTCCAGAACCTGGCGGGCCTTGCGGGAAGATTCGCGATAGAGGTCGGGATGCCCGTCGAGAAATATTGCATGCGGGCAAAGTTTGGCCGCGGTGCGCAAGGGCATGGCAGAATGGACGCCGAATTTTCGGGCCTCGTAGGAGGCTGCTGAAACCACGCCGCGCTCGTCCTTTTGTCCACCTACCACCACCGCTTTGCCCTTGAGCGCAGGATTCGACAGCTCCTCCACCGAGACAAAAAAGGCATCCATATCAACATGGAAGATGATTCTGCTAAATACCACTCACTGCCTTCCAATCCACTTCTACCGGTTCTTCCAGCGGGAATCCCAATTGTTTCCAACTGCGGAATCCGCCTTCCAATGGACGGACGCGGCTGATGCCCAACGCTTGTAACTGTTGTGCCACCCGGGCACTGGTTGCCTCGTTGGGTCAGGTGCAATAGAGGACGATCTCCTCCTTACCTGCCAAGGCATCAATTTTGCTGGCCACATCTTCCGGCAATATCCGCAGCGCACCCGGGATTATGCGTGGATCGGTCAGGGAATCCAATGGATGGCGAAGGTCCAAGATCAAGATGGTCTTCTTGGAGTCGATTAGTTGGCGCAGATCCTCGGGCGTAATTCTGGCCTTGTATAAATCCTGGATGAACCGGCGCTTGCGAAGATACTTAATCCCTGAGGTAGCCACCAGCAAGACAATGCCGGTTTCAAAGACAATCGGCCCTACGGCCGTTCCCAACCCTGCTCCAAAGGATGGCTGAAGAGGAAGATAACCAAGCATCATGAAGCCGATGACCCACAGAGCCGAGCCCAGCGCGTCGGTGACGATAAAACGCTCGCGCGCGACCCTCGTAAGTCCGGCAATGGCAGGCACGATATGCGAGACGCCGGGTACCCACTTGGAAAAAAGCACTGTACGGGTCACGCCTTTTTCAAACAAGAGCTTGGAACGCCGGACGCAACTATCGGGCTCGAACGAGATGCGGCAAAGGGTTGAGAGGACGGAATCGCCTTTGATCCGCCCCAATTCATACCAGAGAATGTCGCCTGGAATACATGCCAGCAATGCGACCCATACTCCCAGATCAAATTGCATGTGGCCAGTCGCGGCCAGCGCTCCTGCTCCGATCAATACGGGCGAAGAGAACAGGGGGGCGCCTGCACGCTCCAATAATCCAGACACAAAAAGCACAGAATATGGATGAGAGGTCAGCAGTTGCAACAGTGGCTTCATGCGGGCAGCTCAGGATTCAAGTCTACCTCATTCTCCCCTGTTACAATCGCCGGTCATGCTTGTCCGCCCAACAGCACTTGAATACAGGAAAGGAGAGCTGCATTGCGAACGTGTTGCCTTGCGCAGGCTTGCAGAGCGATATGAGACTCCGCTCTACGTTTATTCGTGTTCCGCTCTCCGTGAGCGCTACCATATTTTTGAGCAAGCCTTTCACCCCACATCACACACCGTATGTTACTCGGTAAAAGCCAATTCCAACCTAAGTCTCTTGCGGATGCTGGCCAAGCTGGGCGCGGGCTTCGATATCGTCTCGGGAGGCGAGTTGGAGCGCGTGCGCCTGGCCGCAAAAAGCGCTGTAAAAAAAGTTGTGTTTTCCGGAGTTGGCAAAACTGCCAAAGAGCTGGAACAGGCGTTGCGCGCCGGTATTCTTCTTTTCAATGTGGAAAGTGAAGAGGAGATCGAGTTGTTGGGCGAGTGTGCTGCCCGGCTGCGCACCGAGGCAAATGTCGCCTTGCGCGTGAATCCGGATGTGCCGGCCGAGACGCATCCTTATATTTCAACAGGCTTGCACCAGCACAAATTCGGCATTCCCATTGGTGCTGCCCCTGAACTTTATCGGCAGGCGGCCACCCACAAATATCTCAAGGTAGCGGGCGCTAGCTTGCACATCGGCTCCCAGATTACCGACGTTGCGCCTTTCGCGCTGGCCATGGAGCGAATGGCGGAGTTGATCCAGCAGCTCACCGCCGAGGGCCATCAGATCCGCTTTATCGATGCCGGTGGTGGTCTGGGTATCTCGTACAAGAGTTCGCAGGCCGTGGATTTTCCGGAACTCGTAGCCAATTACAGCAAGGCCATCACCCATCCGTTGCGGAAGATCAAGAAATTACGTTTGCATATTCTGCTGGAGCCTGGCCGCTCCCTGATCGCGCCCGCCGGAGTGCTGGTTACGCGCATCCTATATAACAAGAAAAATAACAGTAAGCACTTCGCCGTAGTGGACGCCGCCATGAACGACCTGCTGCGGCCTTCACTCTATGGAGCTTTGCACGAAATCGTGCCGATTGCGCTGAGCAGAGATGCGGTCAAACCGATTCAGATGGATGTCGTGGGCCCCATTTGTGAAAGCGGAGACTTCCTGGCACACGATGCTGTTTTGCCAGTCGTAGAAACAGGAGGCTATCTTTGTATTCTGGATGCCGGAGCTTATGGCATGTCGTTGGCTTCTAACTACAATACGCGCCCACGAGCGGCCGAAGTCCTGGTGGAAGGCAGCCGAGTACGGATCATCCGGCGGCGCGAAACTGTAAAAGATCTTCTACAGCCTGAGGTGACCTGCCTATGATGGACCTCAAAGCGCTCGCATACGAACTTTTGCACGAGGCCCAGCAGTCCGTGCAGGAAGAAGACCATCTGACCCCCACAGCCATTGTCATCACACCAGAGGAAAACCTGATTTTTGAAGTTGAGTACGACAGTGAAGAAGAGCGCGAAGAAATTTATTCAGACCTGGTGGAGATTGCATTGGAGAAAAACTCAACTGCGATCGTCACGGTCAATGATATTTATTTGGATAACAGCTCCGGCTCAAAGGTAACGCTGGAAGGCCCAGGCTGGAGCAGTCTGGCAGAGTCCGCCACAGAAGCAGTGATTATTACGATTTCAGGCAGAGGCTTTGAAACCTGGAGCTTAGTATGCCCCTATTTTCGCCAGAGCAACCAGATCATGTTTCAGCCCGCTCAGGAGAAGCGCGATCCCGGAGGCGAGTTGGAATTGCTGGGCGACTGGACTGGGCACAACGGAGCAGCTTGAAGCGCCAGTTGAGCATCAATTTCTCCCTTTAAAATGCCCTGTCATATTGAAGGCGCGTTCTTTGCGCCTGAAAGACCCCGAGAATGCGTAAAAATATTGATGGCTATTACTTTTGGACAAGGCTTTTCACAACATTCGGCCCTCACCCTTTGAACACGAAACCCGCTGTTCATGCGGTTTTGCCCGCCATTTGCACATTTGCGAAAAGACCGAAACCGAAATTTTCACCGCATTTTTACAAGCTATGAAAAGGGCCCTGCACAAATCTGTGGCAGGTCCCTGTGGACAGTTTATAAACTGCTTATTTTGTGTGAGTTAGCAGCCCATTAATTTTCTTGACTTAGATTGGGAAGAGCGTAGATTCACACTCGTTCTTTGACATTTCAATATGTTTTCCCGGTTGGCGGCGAGTCCGGGGCTCAAGCAAGGTCACCGCGCACGGCGCAAGCCGAAAGC
>DASZEU010000143.1:0-7363 GCA_035940535.1 Candidatus Angelobacter sp. | reverse complement strand
CATGGGCCAGCGTTCGTACCTTGCGCCTGGCCGACGGACCAGATGAGGTCCACACTGAAGCCATCGCCAAATTGGAATTGGAGAAATGGGGCAAGCCCCGTGTGCATTCGGCATCGCATTAAAGGAAAGAGACCGCACTATTCCGGGACTGTTCTTGGGCATTGGCGGACACATCAAATTTCAGTTCGAGTTTTTCGGCAAGTTCATCCAGCAGAACCGGCGAAATAATGATTATGAAAGATTTCAAGAACGCAAGATCAAGAAGGGGTCCCGGCAATCCCCCCGAACATGAGCGCGGAAATGTATACATTTGTATCGACGACGACTCGAATCATCGTCGCTTGTTGAGCCTGTATTGGAAGGAAAATCAATTGTTCTAGTTTGGCGCCGACACGGTTTTCGCGCGCCGACGGACTGGATCAGGGGAATAAGATTGGCGCAAAAACATCTCGCAAGCCTCAACCCCCATAGGCTTGGAGAAAAAATATCCCTGCATCAGATCACAACCCAGCCGGCGCAGCAGATCGAGTTCCTCTGCGGTCTCTACGCCTTCTGCGACCACGCGCAATCCAAGTTGCTGGGCCAGCGCGACAATGGCTCGCACAATGGCTCCATTGCCGGTTTCTGAGGGCGCCAGAGGATTCAGGTTGCGAACGAAGGATTGATCAATCTTGAGCGTATCAATCGGAAGGTTCTGAAGATACATCAGAGAAGAATAGCCGGTGCCGAAATCGTCGATTGCGGAACTGATTCCCAACTCACGTAGTTGTCCTAAACGCTCGGCTGCATGTTTACAGTTCTTCATCACCACTGTTTCGGTGAGCTCCAGTTCCACTGCCGATGGCGGCAATCCGCTTGCCTGCAGCACGTCGGAAATTGTCTGGATCCAATCCTGGCGCTCGAATTGCAAGGTCGAGACATTCACTGCCATGCGCAGCTTTTCATACCCGGCCTGCCGCCATGTAGCGAGTTGCCGGCAGGCTTGGTCCAGGACCCACTTGCCAATGGGAACCACCAGGCCGGTTTCTTCAGCGACAGGAATGAACTGAGCTGGTGAAATCGGGCCTCGCGCAGGATGGTCCCAGCGCGCCAAGGCTTCAAAGCCGACAAGTTCGCCGTCGGCCAGAAACTGCGGCTGATACTCCACTCGGAATTCTCCGCGGTCCAGCGCTTGGCGCAGATCACCTATGAGTTCGAGGCGTTCGCGGAGCTGGTTGTTGATCTCCGGCGTGAATACTTGAATCCCATTTTTGCCGTTGAATTTGGCGTGATACATGGCGGTATCGGCGTGTTGTTGCAGAACTTCGGCTTCACCACCGTGTTCGGGATAAAAGCTGATGCCAATGCTCGCACTGACAGAGTAATCGCGTTCCGCAATGAGAATTGGCTTGCGCAGGGAATCCAGGCAGGTCTGAGCGACCCGAAGAGCGTCGTTGGGCTTGCGCACATCGGCGGCCACGATGCAAAACTCGTCGCCGCCGAGGCGTGCCAGCGTGTCAGCTTGGCGGATCACGCTACGGAGCCGGCGCGACACTTCAACCAGAACCTGGTCTCCAGCCTGGTGCCCCAGAGTGTCATTGATGTATTTGAATCCATCCAGATCAAGCAGGAGCACTGCCAAGCCGGACTGCTGGCGGTCGGCATAAGCCACAGCTTGTTGCAGACGATCTTCCAACAGAAAACGATTTGGCAATCCGGTAAGCGCATCATGTTGTGCCTGATAAGCAAGACGATCGGTCAATCGGCGATGCTCAATGGCGATCGCAGCCATGCCGCTTGCTACTTGGAGACGGTTGCTTTCCTGAGGCGTTGGTTGGCGCACTTCGCGGAAGAAGACGACGATCAATCCCCCGAACTGTACGCCTGATTTCATCACCGGCGCGAACCAGCATGACTTGAGGTTGAACGCAACTGCCCAATCCCTAAGCTCTCGATGGGTGCAGCTTACAGAAAAATCCTCGACAAAAATCAATTCTTTGTGGTCGGCGCCTGCTCCCAAGGCACTGGCGATCTCCTCCGATCGGAACGCTTCCATCCCCAGCAGCATATCTTTGCTAAAAGTGCTGGCAGCCACTTGGCACGATCGTCCGGGCTTCAACAGCAATACGGAACAGAGAGCGCCCGGTACTTGGTTTTGCAGTATACGCACCAGTTGTTGCAAGTTGTCTTCCAAGGCCTGGTTCTGGGTGATTGATTCCAGAAAGTTGCGCCGTTCCGTTTCCATCTGCTCGGTGCGCTTTCGCTCGGTAATGTCATTGGCCAGCAGAAGCCCGGCAGGTTTGCCCACCCACGTAATGGTCCGCAGTGAGAGTTCCAGGTCGAGGATCGTGCCATCTTTTCTCTGGTATTGCTCCTCCATGGGAAGCCCGGACTGCGCCGTCTCCAGCAGGCGGCCGAGCACTTCTGCCGCATGCAGATGGGTAAACTTCATCGTCAGAAATTCTTTGGCCGAGAATCCGTACTTGCCGGTGGCTGCATGGTTCGCTGCCAGGAACCGCAAGGTTTCAAGATCGAAGACAAAAGTCGGCTGAGGGTTGCTCTCGAACAGGTGCTGATAGCGTTGTTCGCTGAGCGCAAGCGCCCGCGCCTGGGCCGAGAATCGACGGTCCACGAGCGAAGACAACAGGGCAGATCCCAAAATGACCAATGTGATCAAGATGACTGCGGAGTTTGCCAATACGGAGATGTCAATCGCGTTCGACAAATCAGGCGCTGTGTCCGTGGGCATGTAGCTGACCGAGGCCATGCCGGTGTAATGCATAAGAGGAATCGCCAAGCCCATGACCACAGCGACTGCAATCTTGAATAAGCGCCCCTTGTTCTCCTCACGGAAATGAAAGGTGAGCCACAGGGCCGCCAGCGAGATCAAGACCGCCAGCAGTACTGAAAGCAACCACAAGCCGGGGTCATATTGATGATGTGCGGCGAGCCGCATTGCAGCCATGCCGGTGTAGTGCATGGTGGCAATTCCGGCGCCCATCAGGACACTGCCGGTCACCACGTGCAGCACCGTCACGCGCCGGCGGCTGACCACAAACAAGGCAACGAACGAGGCAAAGATGGCCGCGAGCAGCGATAACACTACTGTTGGAACGTGATAGTAAACCCGCATGGGCAGACGGAAGGCCAGCATGCCGGTGTAGTGCATTGACCAGATGCCGGTGCCCATGGCAATTGCGCCGCCCACCAGCCAGGCGAATCTTGCCTGATTGCGTGTCGCAGTCACACGTCCGGCAAGGTCGAGTGCAGTATAAGAGGCGAGAATAGCGATTAGAACTGAGAGGATTACAAGGCGGTAATCATAAGTTGCCAGAATGGAGACCATATAAATATTAAGACACTGATGTTAAATCATTGCTAAACAACAAGGGCTCCTGGAATTGAATTGGAAGATTCTGAGGTTTCATTGGAGCCTCCACAAGTTACCGCAGTAACCTAGAGATTTCACCAGCCAAAGAAGTTAACATGGAAATAAGGTTGAAGATTAGGAATGCAAGAGATTCTTCTCGACATCCACGCACTTGATCTGGATGTCTGCCGATCCGAAACATCTTTCTCTCAAAGCACAGGAATCGATTCGCGAGCGCGTCCAGCACTGGCGTTTGCCATAACCACCATTTGGTAAGAACTCGAGATATTCAAAGCGTCTATTGTCCCCGGCCAGCAAATGTTGTTTAATTCAGGAACATCCCCGGAAACCCAATGATCTTGAAATGCACAAAGTGCGGCGGCCTGTACACAGCTAATAGCGCCAGCCAGGAGGCTATCTGCTCCTGCTCTGAGGAAAAAACTATTTTGGCCGAGTTCAACGGACAAGAAACATTCGATCCCGCGATGGAAGAGACAACCGTGCGGCTGGATTCGCGCATGGACACGCAGCCCGATTCCGCTCCGACCATTCGGGCGCAGCGGACCAACTCCGTCTTATTCAGCCTTGGATTACATGCGGACAACGGCCAGCTCCATCCCATGACAGCCCCGGAAAAATATGAATATCTGCAAGCCCTGGGCGCTGGCGGTATGGGCGAGGTGGTGCGGGCCTGGGACCGCGACCTTCATCGCTTCGTGGCGGTCAAGCGTCTGCGCTCCACCGCCGATTCCCGCGAGGCGATCTTGCGTTTCGTGAAAGAAGCGCAGATCACGGGCAAACTGGAGCATCCCAATATTGTTCCCATTCATGACCTGGGTATCGACTCCCAGGGCCGCATCTATTTTTCCCTGAAGTTGATCGAAGGCGAGTCTCTCAAGAGCATCATTGAGAAACGCAAGACGAATCAAGAGCTGGCTCCCGGCGTCCGTTACAAGGATGTGTACACACCGTTGCGCATGATCGAGATTTCCATCTCGGTTTGCCAGGCGATTGCTTATGCCCATGCCAAGGGCGTGATCCATCGTGATCTTAAGCCCGACAACATCATGCTTGGGCGCTATGGTGAGGTATTGGTGGTGGACTGGGGCATTGCCAAAGTTTTTGATGCCGGAACACCGCCGGAAGAGCAACAGACTATTCCAGTAACAGCCCTCAACGCTCTGAGCCCAGAGGCGTCCATGGAGGGTTCGGTTGCCGGAACACCTGCCTACATGCCGCCCGAGCAGGCCCAGGGACGAGTGCTGAGCATTGACAGTCGCAGCGATGTCTATGCTTTGGGCGCAGTAATCTATCACGTGATCGCCGGGCGTCCTCCTTACGAAGGCAACTCAACGCTCGATGTTCTAAAAAAAGTTCAGACCTCACCGCCCAAGCCGTTGACTACTGGAACAGTAGGGTTTCATCCGGTTCCTCGCGAACTGAAAGCCATCTGCTCTAAGGCGATGTCACGCGAGCCGGAGCACCGCTACGCTACCGCAGAAGAGTTGCGCGACGACCTTCAGGCGTACCTGGAACATAGGCCGGTGCAGGCCTGCCCAATGACTCCGTGGCAGCGATTTCAAAAATGGTTCAAGCGCAATCGCAAGCAGGCCCAAATCGGTTCCATTGCAGCGCTTACCGCTGTTTTGGTGCTGTCGTCGGCTTATTACGGTTATCGCGAGTGGCGGATCAGGGGACTCCAGCACGACGCTCAGCAGAAACTTGCCGCTTTCCGGCAGGCTCTTCCTGCTGCCGCCAGCGCGCGCGATTCTGATCCCACGCCCGCTTATGATAGGTTGAACCTGGTGCTGCTCGATCTGCAGCGAGCGCTGGACTTAGCCCCTAACCGCACTTCGACTAAGAGACTGCTCTCCGACACTTATCTGGAACAATGGCGTTTGGCGATGAGCAAGGAGAATTTTGCCTTGGCGGAGAACGCCCGCCGAGAAGTCAATCGCTACGAGGGTAGAGAGCCGAATCGCTACTCAACCGAATTGAACGGCTCCGCTGTGGCCGATTTGGTTCTCGATCCGCCCAGTTCGCAGCTCTATCTCTTCAAATTCGTTTCTGTAGACTCGCGTCTTCCCGACGGCTCTTCCGGCTCCCGCCTGGTTCCAATTCCCTACGAACTGAAAAAATTTGATGTCGTTCGATCAGCTTTGGACTCCGAGCAGCACCGCGCCCAGTCTGCCCCCCCCGTGCTTGCTGGTGAACACACGATATTCAACTTGTCGCCTCTCGACGTTGCCTTGGTCCCGCACGAGGAGATCCACAACTTGCATCTGCCGCCCGGCAGCTATCTTGTGGTGGCCCGCAGCCCCAACCGCGCAGACACACGCGTGCCACTTTTCATTCCCAGAACGGGACGAGTTGAACAGACGATTCATCTACCCGCGCCAGACGAACTGCCTGCTGGGTTTTTCTACGTTGCCGGGGGAACAGCGCGGATCGGCGGCGACTCTGCCAATGCGCTTACGGAGCGGTCAGAGAATATAGGCCCGTTTCTTCTCTTTCACGACGAGATCAGTATGGGCGACTATTCAGAATTCCTGAAGGCGCTGGTTGCAGACCACAAGCGCGCCGAAGCAGAAAAGCGCGTGCCCCGCGATTTCGGCAAAAAGATTGTCATCATGGCCCGCGATGGCTCTCTTAGTGGAATCAATACCAAGCATCCAAAGTGGTTCCTGGCCTCGGCAGTTCGTGGAATCTCGTTTAACGACGTGCAAGCGTACATCCAGTGGCGCTCAACCCACGATGGTCTGCTGTACCGCCTGCCCACAGAATACGAATGGGAAAGCGCCTGCCGTGGCGCCGATGGCCGCCGCTATTCCTGGGGCAACCGCTATGCGAAGGGATTCGCCTTCATCCTGCAAGGCTACAACGACACTGCCGGAGACCGAAGCTGGAAATGGGAAGACTATAAAGATGAATCGCCTTGGGGCGTCCACGACTTGGCCGGCGGCGTAGCAGAATGGACCTCATCAATCTACAAGCCATCGGCAACCGCCGGCGATGCCGAATACGGACAATATGCTATCCGGGGCAACGCCTGGTCCTTGCCCCCGGTAGGCCTGGAGTGTGCTTTCAGAACGTCAGGACAACCTGAGTATTTTCATCCCACGATAGGTTTTCGCCTGGCGCTGGATTATCCGGTGAAAAGCAATCACTGATGGGCTTGATTGTATTCAATCAGCGAATATTTTTCTTGGCAGTCTTAGGAGGACGACGCTTGTGGACGGACCGAAGAGTTGCATCTGCCGCACCAGCCCAGAAGCGTTGGATTCCCGGAGCCAGTTGGTCGAAGGCTGTGTCAGCGCTGGCCAGCGCCAAGCCCAATTCCATCGCCTGTGCTGCAAGCATCCGGTCAAATGGGTCCTTATAACTGCTTTTCAGGAATGGCGCAAGCGCCGCGTGTGAAGCTGAGATATCTAAGATCTCAAATCGCTGAGACACGCATTCATCAATGATCTCGCGCACAGCGTCCGGCGATTGGATGGGTTTACCGCCCAGTTCCAGCTTGCCAATGGCCCCTTTGATGGCAATTTCCCAGATCACGGCCACGGACACATACACCAGCGGCTGCTTTCGGATTGTTTCCTTGACTACCATTGGCAATTGAGGATCATCGCTCAAATACCAGATCAAGGTGTGCGTATCGAGCAGCACTATTCGATACCCCAGTGTTTCAGTTCGTCCGCGCTCAGCGGATCGAAGGCCCCAGGTTTCGCCTTCAGCCTTCCCTTCATGGTCCCAGGCTTACGATCCTTGGCTGGCTCAATAGCCACCAGCCGAGCAACCGGAACTTTGCCGCGGGCGATGATCACATCTTTCCCGCTGATAGCCTCCTCGACCAGCCGGGAGAGCATGCTCTTAGCTTTGTGCATCGTGTACATGCCAACATTGTATTAGCTAGACTTAGCTAAGTCAATCTGTAATAAAACTACCTGCCTGTGGTGGCAGATGCCGAGAGTGTAATGCAAGTATCTGGACTACACGGACTGGAAGTCGCAGCAG
>DASZEU010000142.1:0-5424 GCA_035940535.1 Candidatus Angelobacter sp. | reverse complement strand
AGACCCACAGCCGCTGATTAGCGGGATTGGGTTCGATGGGCGTGCCGGTACTGGGATTGTTGGCTGCATTGGAAACTATGGCTTTATTTCCGTTGGCTGAGACGGCCAGCACTTTTCCTACGATACCGGGCGCGACCAGGGCAACTGTTTTGGCCGCAGGATCGAGCGAAACCAATCCGGCATCGGTGCCAAGAAAGCCGCGAACCCCTCCGGCGCCAATCACAATCGAATTGGGCACACCCGGAAGAGTGATTGCGGTTCCAGCGGTCGCGGTGCTAGTGTCGATGGGTATCAAAGTGGGAGAGGTGCCGCTCGGAGGAGCAAACGAGCTGGTCACGAAGACCGTGGAAGGCGGGCTTGCGGCATTGGGAACCGTGACCCGGAAAAGGTTGCTGTACACAGGCTGGTTAAGCCCGTTACCGCAAAACGGAGGCGAACACGATGCCACAATGCCTGCGCCGCCACCGGATTGGGCGGTCAAAGTGGTTCCTGAGACAGTGGCTGAAGCGGGGTTATTGCTGACGATCGTGACCGAAGCGCCTTGGGAGGTAAAGCCGATCTCGTCTACGCTGTCCGCTTGCAGGGTAATGGTCTGTCCCACGGTCATGGTCGCGGAAGTCGTGGGCATGCCTGCCGGATCGCCGGAGACGTGCAGCCGGATCACAACCGGCATGCAGGTTCGATAGGGGACGCCGGCCGAGTTGAGGCCCGAAGCGCTGGCGAATACTTGGGTAGCTCCAGGATTATGGCCTGTGACCAGCCCAGTGTTGTCGACAGTTGCGACACTGGTGTCGAGCGTCCCCCAGATGAACTGGCCGATCTGGCTGGTAATGTCGTTCGTGCCGCTGAAGGCGTGGGCAGTGAATTGCTTCATCTGGGAGCTGGAGGTACAACCGGCCACCGGATCCACGGTTATCTTGGTGACTTTGGCGTGGACGTTCACCGTCGCGGTACTGCTGACCCCGCCTGCGGTGACCGTAATGGTGGCGGACCCGCTAATTGGGTTGCCGCCGCTCAGGCCGTTGCAGTTGATAGGGGTGGTGAGGGAATCCCAAACCCCTGCACAGATCAGGCCGGCATTGGAAACGGTGACGACATTGTTGTTCGAAGACGCATAAGTGATGTTTGTGGCTACCGGGGAGTTGGCAGCATTTTCTGCCGTAGCGGAAAGTTGGACTACATCACCGGAGTTCAGCGAGAAGGAGGTCGGGGACAGGATGACCTGAGTGACATTGTTGGTCTTGTTGGAACTGCCGCCGCAGCCCACCAGAATCACGGAAATCAATAAAAGTAATACAGTTATGATGGCAGACCGCTGCATTCATCCTCCCCGCCGGGCTCCCACCCTCGCGGATTATTTGGACCAAAGTCAATAAAAGTGAAAGATTCAGTGTAGTTTCTCGTCCTAATTTGTTCAAGGCTTTGAGGCGATTAAGCCCAAGGAGCGCCGGTATGTCGATACACGACGCTGCTAGAACGCTGAAAATACGGATTCTTGCACTGAATTTTGAGTTGGAACAGGCGGTTTGGGGCCTGAACAGGCCTCGCTAAAATAGATTGATGGCGAAACTAAAACAAGAAACATGATGTCGCCCCGGGGCTTGTCATCTATCGCGCACATTTCCCAGCGCTTACACGCTGGGCTCAATAATTCCGCTCCTTTCGGGGGCTGCATTTTTCCAATGCTAAGTCATCAATTTCCTTAAGTATTGGGGCTAAACTGTTCCGCGCCTCCGGCGCTGGATGGTTGATCGTCCGCTGCTGCTGTCGGGATTGGGTCATTATGGATTATGCCGCTACACCGCTACAAGGGCACCCATCAGCCTTTGAATAGGGGCTTCGATGGCCAAAAAGTTGGTTTAAAGTTGGTTAAAAGCTGACAATGGGGCGGGGGTACAGGGTTGGGATTTTCTAATGTTTTTAAATATAGCTCCGCTAACCCCGTTCAATAAGCCACGACAGTTAACGTCCTCGCGAATGACGCGAATTGTTGACTCCTGCTTGATTGTTTATACCAGAAGTTGGGCGGATTTTGCAAGGTTCGAGTTAAGGGAATAGTAGTGGCTGTAAGGTTTGGTTTGAAAACCATCTATGTCGCCCGTTACGCGGGGCTTGGGGCTTTGCTTGAAATTGCACCCACAGCTTTGCGCTGTGGGCTACAGGTATAGTCGCCAGCTTCGCTGGCTCGGCGGTTGTGTCACTCAGACTTGCGCTGATTGCCTGATTGACTTGGGCATGATTGCCTTGGGGGGGTGCAATTAAAGTAGGAGTCAGACTTCAATATTGTTCGCCTAAGCGCTGTATCTTGATGATAAATGTTTCCTGAGTACCGCCCCGCTGGGGCTTGCGTGTTTTCTACAATTTTCCCAGGGTTCCACTTCGTTTCACCCTGGGCTAACTTCTTGACGCGCCTCCGGCGCTGGGAATTTTGACTCGCACTTCTAATCACACCCGCCTTGGGGCATGGTGTTGACGCAGCCGACCTGGGCTTGTTATATTCGTATAGTTCCGCGAGTACAAATTAGCTTGTCTGTGAGTAGTAAGCTGTAAAGATTTGCCCGAGGACTTCCATCCGCTAGCAGGGCATGACCTCGCTGAAATGATCTGCGCGACCTTCCAGCCGGGAAGGGTATGCAGATCAAGGAAGACGAAACGGAGCACCTCCTGAATCAGGCTCGGCGCCACCGTCGTCATCCGATCACCGATTGGTAATTTTAAAATTTCCGCTTAGGTGGCGGAATCATGGTTGCGCGTGCGTAGCCAGTCCCGCGATGCGGGATCAAAGCGGGCTTAAAGCGTGCGTGTGCGCGTTGCAGCTATGCCCGTAAAGAAGAGGCTGAACAGAAACTATGCCGACATTTAATCAGTTGGTTCGAAAAGGCCGAAAGGCGCCTAATTATAAGACCGCCAGCCCCGCGCTCCAGGCGTGTCCGCAGCGGCGCGGCGTATGTACGCGCGTCTATACGCAGACGCCCAAGAAGCCCAATTCGGCGCTGCGTAAAGTTGCCCGCGTGCGCCTGACAAATGGCATCGAGGTAACCACCTACATTCCAGGCGTGGGACACAACCTGCAAGAGCACTCCATCGTGCTCATTCGCGGAGGCCGTGTAAAAGACCTTCCCGGAGTGCGTTATCACGTTGTGCGCGGAACCCTGGATGCAACCGGAGTTGCCAATCGCAAGCAGGGCCGCTCCAAGTACGGAGCCAAGAGGCCAAAGGCTTAAGTTCAAGTTTTCGAGGATCAAACAAGATATGCCGAGAAAAGGACATGTGGCGAAGCAGGAAGTAGCGGCTGATCCCGTCTACAACTCCACCCTGGTCACCAAGTTTGTGAACACCATGATGTGGGGCGGGAAGAAGTCGACAGCGCAGATCATCTTCTATAAGGCCATGAACAACCTGCAGTCCAAGGGTGGCGATGATGCGTTGAAGCTGTTCAAGAAGGCGGTCGAGAATACCAAGCCGCTGCTGGAAGTGAAGACCCGCCGCGTGGGCGGGGCCAACTACCAGGTGCCTGTCGAGGTGAATCCCGACCGGCGCACCTCGCTGGCCATTCGCTGGATCGTGGGTTATGCCCGCGGTCGCGGCGAAAAAGGCATGATCGACAAGCTGACCAATGAGTTGCTGGACGCCGCCAACGGACGCGGCGCAGCCATCAAGAAGAAAGAAGACGTGCACCGCATGGCGGAAGCCAACAAGGCCTTTGCTCATTATCGGTGGTGAAGAGAAGCTGCTGGCTTCTAGCTACTAGCTGCCAGTAAAAGCGTCAGCACACAAGCAACGGATGTAGGGTTACGGAGTAAAGGAAAGATAAGTGCCAAGACAAGTCCCATTAGAGCGTTGTAGGAACATCGGCATCATGGCCCACATCGATGCCGGCAAGACCACTACGACTGAACGCGTCCTGTTTTATACGGGTATTACTCACCGTATTGGCGAGGTCCATGAAGGCACTGCGACCATGGATTGGATGGAGCAGGAGCAGGAGCGCGGCATCACCATTACCTCGGCTGCGACCACCTGCGTTTGGCGCGACATCCGCATCAATATCATCGATACGCCCGGCCACGTGGACTTTACCGCCGAAGTCGAGCGGTCGTTGCGCGTGCTCGACGGCGCTGTCGCCGTATTCGACGCCGTGCATGGCGTCGAGCCGCAATCGGAAACCGTATGGCGTCAGGCCGATAAATACGGCGTCCCGCGAATTTGCTTCATCAACAAGATGGACAAGATGGGCGCTGATTTCGAACATGCCGTCGATACCATCCGCAAACGCCTCAATGCCCGCCCTGTAGCCATTCAAATCCCCATCGGTCAAGAAGCTGCATTCAAAGGAGCTGTCGATCTCATCTCCATGAAGGCCATCCTGTGGAACGATGAGACCCTGGGCGCCGAATATGTTGTTGAAGATATTCCCGCCAGCCTGGTGAAGAAAGCGGAAGCCTTCCGCGCTCAGTTGGTGGAAACCATCGCCGAAAACGACGATGACATGCTGCACAAGTTTCTCGAAGGCGAGACCATAACACCTGAAGAGTTGCGGGCCTCCCTGCGCAAGAGCGTGATCAGTCTTAAGCTGTTCCCGGTGCTGTGCGGCACAGCGTTTAAAAACAAAGGCGTACAGACCCTGCTCGATGCTGTTGTAGATTATCTTCCTTCCCCAGTTGACATCCCCCCGACCGAAGGCACTGACCCCTACCATCCTGAAAAAAAATTGCTGCGTAGCGCCAAAGACGATGAGCCTTTTTCTGCCCTGGCCTTCAAGATCATGGCTGATCCTTTTGTGGGGCAACTCACGTTTATCCGCGTTTATTCAGGGCATCTGAAGACCGGCGACAGCGTTCTGAACACCACCAAGACCAAGAGCGAACGCATTGGCCGCCTGCTCAAGATGCATGCCAATAAGCGTGAAGAGATCAGCGAGATCTTTGCCGGCGATATTTGCGCTTGCGTTGGATTGAAGAACGTCACTACCGGCGACACTATCTGCTCCGAAAAATCTCCCATCACGCTGGAAAACATCGAGTTCGCCCAGCCGGTAATCTCGGTGGCGGTAGAACCCAAGACCAAGAGCGACCAGGAAAAGATGGGCATGGCGCTGGCTCGGCTGGCCCAGGAAGATCCCACCTTTAAAGTTCATACCGACCCCGATTCCGGACAAACCATCATCAGCGGCATGGGCGAGTTGCACCTTGAAATCATCGTGGATCGCATGATGCGCGAGTACAAGGTAGAGGCCAACGTCGGCAAGCCGCAGGTCGCGTACCGCGAGACCATTCGCAAACATGCGGAGGCGGAAGGCAAGTACATCCGCCAGACCGGTGGTTCCGGTCATTACGGCCATGTAAAGCTGCGCATCGATCCCAACGAGATGGGCAAAGGTTTTGAGTTCATCAACGAGATTACCGGTGGTTCGGTGCCTCGGGA
>DASZEU010000141.1:0-19702 GCA_035940535.1 Candidatus Angelobacter sp. | reverse complement strand
AACTGATTTTGCTCGACCACTACCACGGTGCTCCCGCCTGCCAAGGGGACGAACAAGCTGGTGACGGTGAGATCAAAGCTCAGGGGCGAGTGGAGCAGAGCGCCCGCCCCTTCGGTCACCGCATAGAACTGCGTGGCCCATACTACGTAGTTGGACAGGCCGCGATGGGAGATCATGACGCCCTTGGGACGGCCCGTGGAACCGGAGGTGTAGATGACATAAGCCAGGTTGTCAAGCTGGGCCACCAGGGGCAGATTGCTGGTGTCCGAAGACGATTGGTTCTCTAACTCCGTTCCATGGTTGGCATTGTGATCTTCAATCCGCAGAATAGGCAGAGAGCGGGAGAGTGAATCGGGCAGTGCAGAAGCCAGCGAGGCTTGAGTGAGCAGCAGGGCCAAGTCTGCGTCTTGGACCATGAAGGCCAGGCGATCTTGTGGATAGCTGGGATCAAGGGGAACATAAGCGGCGCCGGACTTGAGCACTCCGAGGAGGAGGACGATCAGGGAGCAGGAGCGTTGCAGGCAGACCCCGACGCGGGCTTCGGGGCCGATGCCAGCATGGCGGAGGCGGCGGGCCCAACGGTTGGCGGCAGCATTGAGTTGAGCATAGGTGAGGCAGTTGCCGGAGGTATCGCGCACGGCCAAGGCCTGAGGACGAAGGGCCACTTGATGTTCAAACAGTTCCACCACGGTGGCCTGAGTGAAATCGACCTTGGTCGCGTTCCACGTGCGCAGCAACAGTTCCCGTTCTTCTGCCCCTACTAACTCCAGCTCTCCGACTTGTATGTTGGAGTTTGTCGCGAGACTCTCCAGCGCTGAACTGAATTGCCTCGCCTTTGTGATAGCTGCTTGCGGAGTAACTTGGGTTTCGTCAAAGTACAGATACAGGGAGACATCATCTGATCTGAATTGTGCTTGCAATTTCAGGATGTATTCGCCTGACCATGACTGTTGATCCAGAATTTCAATGGACATCCCAGATTGCGAAAGACGTGTTGGGGAGTTCACACCTTCGAATTGAATCGAATTTTGCCATTCATGAGCTGTTGTGATCAGCATCGCAAGTTGCTGAACGTCTTGTCTAAGTTCAAATTCCATACGCGATGCCCGTTTCATCACGTCCAGAACCAGGTCAGAGCTCTGTATGGGAATGCGGATTGGCAATGGAATGCTGAACGGACCTATTGTGCTGCTTAGTTCTTCATAAGTTCTGCCGTCCAATACATACCAGGAATGCCGATCTGAGTCTGCTGTGCGCGCCAGATAAGCTTCCCAGCACCCAAGCAGTAAGTGTGACAGCGATATCTCTGCGGACGCAGCGATCTGCTGTAGCGCTGAGACATGTTTTGGGCTGAGTGGAATAGAAAGCCGGTTATGATGAGAACCGCTGCTCGGCCGGTCTATGACAGTGCAATTCGTTTTTCTCTCATTGCGTATGCTGGCCGATGCTTCCGGTTCACTTGCACGGACCAGGGATTCATGTTCATATTCTGCAAACTGGCCATATTGCACCGGGTCTTCGGGAATTTGGTTCCCAATGTATGCATTTTGAATTTCCTGCGCGAGGAGAAACAACGACTGCCTATCCCCGCAAAGGGCAGGCAGGGAAATCTCGACCCGTAACCGCTCTGGTTCTTGAAAGATATCTACACGCACCACCGGGCCAGATATCAGATCAAAGGAACGTGTCTCACTGCCTGACAAACTCGATGCATTGCTCTGGTCGCTCCAAACTATGCGAGGTTCCTCGCGCACAATTTGGAGCAACTCCCCGCCTTCAGTTGCACAATAAAAATTTGTTCGCAAAATTTCATGGCGTGCGACAGCCTGCTCCACTGCACGCCTGAAACAGAGAAGCTCGACAGTTCCCTCTATTAACAACGACAAGAGCGCTGGTAGACATACGCCATGACTCGTCTGCCAGTTCCATAAAAGCTGCTGGACGTGTGAAGCACGATAAGCTTGGAGATCGTTTGGCATTGCAGAGGAAGAGAATGGAGCGTTGGCGAAAAAACTCAAGATTTGCTCACGAGTCAACCAACGCTCGAGATCGGAAGGACTATATTGTTTAGAAGTTGGATCTGCGGACTTCTAGTTTCCAGAACCGTTTCCCGCAGCCGCTTCAGCTAGACTTGGGATAGCCTCTTCAAGCACTGGACTAAATCCGAGTTGCTCGGTACAAAATTTTTTCCATGCATCACTATTGTCGTTGAAAATTACACCTTCATTCACAACGATTCCGGTTGTAACTACGTAATTATCGTGCAGGTAGACAATCGTATTTTCCTCATCGGAAGATATACTTCCAGCATCTGGCTCAATCCAACTGGAAAATGAGCGTAATTGGCTCAAATAGTATGCTTTACAATATGCACTCATTGTTTGTGTCATAATTTCCTCACGCCTTAAGATAACCAACAGCAAGACTGTTGGAGTTTAGAGTTGTTGTGGTCAGTTTAAGTCTTCCTGGGCAGGTATCAGACAAAGCTACCGCACGCGGAGCAATTTACGCTCTCGACTGTTTCAGTGCTCCAATATTATTTCCGCACCCTTGGGATTAGCGGTGTGCACAAGATCATCGGTGAGCAGCATATTCAAATCTAGTAACAGAGAGTAACGCAACTGTTACAGTTTGACGATTCGACTTTCGCTCTCGTTCAAAATTCCCCGTCAATGCTCAATGATGCATCCTGCTCGGAGCCTGGAGTTTCATGATGTGTCTGGTGCGACGCGGAGCGCCGCGAAGGGTGTCCAGCTCTGGACATGTATTACTCGTAATGGACACCAAAATATTAGAGATCACTTATCCTGAAAACAGATTGTCTGTTGTTCGAAGACCTGGAGTCTTTGGTGAGGAAACTAAATCCAGCGGTGATAAACGATTGAAAATAAGATGTTTGTCTTTCCTGTAGAGCACCCACGGCTGATGTGATTCAAAGTTTGATAAAAGTCGGTCCGAAGTTTGGAAAACTGCGTGCCATGAACTGTAAAGAAAGTTAAGACGATTTTCATAAGGAGGGATGCTCTTGCTGGAGCCTTCGAGAATTTGGAGCAGTGCCGGACATCTTCCCCCTGGTGTTTCCACACATGAAGTGTACACACAGTTGGACAGAATTTTGGCAAGTAATGCCTTCCGCGGGGCGAAGCGCGCGCAGGAATTTTTGAGATATATTGTATGGCATTTTGTGGAAAACGGAGGCAATCAATTAAAAGAGTATCTCATTGCTGTCGAGGTATTTGGCAGGAAGGATTCCTTCGATCCGCGAATTGATCCGATCGTCAGAGTTGAAGCATCACGTCTGCGCTCGAAGTTGAACAGCTACTCAGATACAGAAGGTAAACACGATGCGTTACTGATAGGGCTGCCTAAGGGATCATACAGACCTATAGTGCGTTTAAAGCAGGATTTAAAATGCGATAACATTACTGAATGTTGCCACAGGGGGGATACTATAACGACAACCGGCCATGATTTTGGTCAGGAAGGCCGCCGCCATGCACGAAGTTTGGCAAGGCTTGCCCAATACTACTCATTGCTTGGTTTACAAGGAGTTGTTGCACCCCATAAAGTCCTGCCAAAAGCAGAGTTGTTAGCTCGTGAATCTTTGAATTTCGATCCCACTCTCGCCATGGCGCAGGTTACATTGGGTATTTGCCGATTGTTCTACGGTTGGAATTGGGCCGGTGCACAACAGGCATTCCAACAAGCCATTGAACTCGCTCCATGTGATGTGAATGTGCTGAACTGGTATAGCCACAACCTGCTGCTTGCGGGAAAGCTGGATGAAGCTATTTCGTACTTGCAGCAGGCACAAATGATACGGAATGGTTCAGTTTTAACTGAGTTGAATCTCGCTATGGGTTTTTATCTTAAGCGACAATTTTCGACTGCGCTGAACCAAGCGAAAAAGGCAGCAGAATGTGATTCGCATAATGCTTGGACACATTGGGTGCTGGGGGTTCTATACGGGCAGGAGTCGCTCATTGAGCAAGCGTTGCAGAGTCTTAAAACAGCCATTCGGTTTTCGGGAAGCAATCCAATCATTGTCGGTTGGACAGCATATTATTGCGGTACATGCGCAATGAGAGATATGGCGTGCTCTTTGATTGAGGAACTTATTCAAGTTTCGGCCCACAAATACGTGCCGCCGATGGCACTTGCTCTTGGCTATTTTGGACTCGGAGAGCAAGGCCAGGCACTTCACTGGATGGACAAAGCATGTGTGGCACGGGATATTTATCTGTGCTACTTAAGAGCAATGCCCTTCTACTTTGTTTTGCAGACAGATTCCAGGTTCAACAAATTGATCGATCGGACCAATTTTCTGCAGAACACCATCGATGCCCAATCCATTGTTGTACTGCCCTTGGTTAACGAAAAAGATACAAATTCGCCTGTCGAGTCGCTTATTTGAATCCAGCCAGTATTCGGAGAGTCAAGTTCTCCGCTACGGTGTTCATTTCTACGTATCTCGCTAGGACAGGCTCAAAGGTTTGTGGTAATGCAATTCGTGGCTATACAATTCGTTTGCTTCGCGGTCTAGTTTTATGCCGCGCCCCCAATTCTCAACGTTAGTGATGGAAGGCGCGGATACCGGTGAATACCATGGCTAGCCCGAGCCGGTCAGCAGCGTCGATGACCTCCTGGTCTCGAACTGAGCCTCCCTGTTGAATAACCGCTGTCGCTCCGGCACGCGCGATCTCTTCGATGCCGTCTGGAAACGGAAAGAAGGCGTCAGATGCGGCGACGGTGCCTTGAAGAGGCAACACAGCCTTCATGGCTCCTACCTTACAACTATCAACGCGGGACATCTGGCCTGCGCCTACCCCTACCGATTGTCCGTCTCGAGCGAACAGCACTGCGTTGGATTTTACGTGTTTGCAGACCTTCCAGGCGAACAACAAGGCTTCCATCTCCTTTGCGGTAGGAGCACGGCGGGTGACGATCTTCAGATCAGAAGGGGTGAGAGACCGCATATCCGTATCCTGCACAAGCATGCCTCCTGAAACATGCTTAAGGGTAAACTTTTCCTGAAAAGGAGAAATCTCAACGAGTCGCAGGTTGGTCTTGCTGGCAAGCTTCTGCCGTGCCGCCGCGTCAAATCCGGGAGCCGCTATGGCCTCCACAAACAACTTGGCAATCTCTTCGGCTGTTTCGCCATCAACGACCCGGTTGACTCCGATCACCCCTCCAAATGCAGAGATTGGATCGGCTTCCAGGGCGCGCAAATATGCCTGACGCAGAGTCTGGCCTATGGCCGTGCCGCAAGGATTCGAGTGTTTGACGATTACGCACACGGTATCCTTAAATTCCTGGGCTAGGTCCCAGGCTGCCTGCAAGTCAACAATATTGTTATACGAAAGCTCCTTGCCTTGCAGTTGCCTACCATTAGCAACGCCTGCACTCGATCCGTCCGAATATAGGGCCCCCCTTTGGTGAGGATTCTCGCCGTAACGCAACTCCTTGACTTTGTTCAGAGAGAGTCTTAGTTGCGACGGGAAACCATTGCTGCTGGCTGGTTTTAACTGGAATTGTTCGCCCTCAAGAGAAGTTTTTGCCAGGGTGGCAGAGATCGCGCTGTCATAGGCTGCCGTGGTTGCAAAGGCTTTCTGAGCCAGACGCCAGCGCGTTCCCAGGCTCAACTCTCCACTTGAGTTGGCCATCTCATCCGCGATCGAAGCGTAATCCTTGGGTGAAATCACAATGGCCACATCGCGGAAGTTCTTGGCAGCGGAACGCACCATCGCAGGGCCGCCAATATCGATGTTGTCAATCAACTCATCAAAAACTACGCCAGACTTGGAAACAGTCTCTTCAAAAGGGTAGAAGTTCACCACCACCATGTCGATGGGCTGGATTCCATGCTCCCCCGCTGCGGCAACGTGCGCGGGATTATTCCTGATGTGGAGTATGCCGCCGTGAACCTTTGGGTGGAGAGCCTTGACCCGTCCATCCATTATCTCTGGAAATCCGGTCAGCTCCGAGATGTTCTTGACGGGGATTCCAGAGTTACTCAGCAGTTTGGCCGTCCCGCCGGTTGAAATCAGTTCTATCTTCCAAGCAGCCAGTTTGCGAGCAAACTCAACAATCCCTGTCTTATCCGTGACGCTCAGGATGGCGCGATGAATCGTGGGCACGCCGTTATTTCCTTTCAGAAAGTCAACTTCAGTGCCAATTGGGCTTGGAGCGGATCGCCAACGCCTTCGCGCAGGAACCCATCAAAATTGAAGAGTCCCGGCGTCACCAGAGGATTGATATTGTTCCTGTTGTTGAAGCTATTGAACATTTCGACCATCGGTGTCAGTGCGACATTCTCGCTGAAATGAAATGGCCGTTCTGCACGCCAGTTAAAGGTGAAGAACCCATTATCTTTGCGCAAGTGATTCCGGCCGCAATCAATGCCACCCACCACCCTGGTGAGAGAATTGCTGGGGCTACAAGGAGCTCCGGTCCCGGTACCTAAAGGATTGTCTGTAATGGGCTGAGCCGTGTGCGCCTGGATGCGCGCGCTGAATCCGAAGCCTGCTGGCAACTTGGTGTAGGCATACAAGTTGAACTTGTGACGGCTGTCGCGGTCTGAAAAAGTGTAATCCTTGCGGAAGTTAAAACGATCAAAGTAGCGGAAGGTGAAGGGATCACGCTCATTCGAGTCATCATCCAAGTCTTCTGAAAGAACGTAATTTGCCTCCAACTGCACTCCGTGGCTTAGGCGTTTGCGAATCCCCACGGTCATGCCGCGATATAGGGAATGAGATGTGCTCTGCGTGTCCGTAATCGAGCCTAAATTGCTGAAAGCCGAAGGTCCCGGATAGATGGCAGTATCACCGTTGAGAGGGATGCATACGCCGTCGGAGGACAAAGTTGCTCCTGCTGCAGCACAAGCCGCCGCTGCCGCCGCTCCTGAGAGCTGGGAGCCGTTATTAGGATCGACGAATCGCGTCAGAAACACGGCTTTTGACCAAGTCAGATCCAGATAGGCTGCCCAGCCGGGGGCAAGTTCTTGCGCAAAACCAAAATTAGCCGCGTAGATCCGCGGGTTCTTGTAATTCTTATCAAAGACGACAACACCTGGCTGGAACGGGAAACTGCCTGCCGGCACAGCCGGAGGAACAATTGCGTTCGGCCAAGTCGGACCAGGAGTATCGAAACCGCCATTTGCCCCAATAAAACCTCCCGGCACATCTCCTGAAAAAAGAGACTGCTGCTGGACGCCATTGGTTGTGATCGCTCCAACCTGGGTCAGCATGTTCTGCTGTGCGTTGAAGATCCCCCAACTAGCGTGGACCACCGACTTTCCGTTGTTGCGGACATCCCAAGCCAAGCCGAGTCGCGGTTGGAACATCGCGAGCGCATTCGGGAGCTTTCCTGTGGATGGGAACCTGGGATCACCCAAGTTCACACCATAGGCCGTCTGCGATGGTGGAATCACAGGATCAGGAAATGTCTGCGCCTCCCAGCGCAAGCCATAGTCTAAAGTGAGATTCGGTCGAATTTGCCATTTATCCTGCAGAAAAAGTGAATAATTTTCGTTGCTAATGTTGGACGCACCCGCAGCATCTGTGGTGGCGCCGTTGGTACCTGCGTGTTGCAGATACAGCAGCAAGGGACTCGTTGCTGGGGTACCGCCGGCACACGCCGTGGGCGAGAGGTTGACAAAGGAACCATCCGGACATTCACCGGTGGCTGGCCCAAACCCAGCACCCAAGCTGGTCGGTGAAGCATAGTGCAGGAACCCCAGTACTGAATCGAAGATATACCGACCGGTGAAGAACCCGCGAAAGACCTGGGTATTGTTGCTGTGCAGCCATTCTCCGCCAAACTTGATTGTGTGCTTGCCCGCCAGGATAGAAAAATTGTCCCTGATCTGATAGCGTTTGAAGGTTTCGTCAACTTTAGGCTCCAGAAAGAATGGTTCACCAAAGCGAAAGGTTGTAGCAAAGCCCATCGCGGTATCAGCCGGCACATTCGAAGGCACAGCCGAGCGCGGACGGTCTTCCCGGGAGAAGCTGAAATGGCCCTCGTTTACCCTCTTCGAGGAGACCGTAGTGAAGAGGTTCACATTCACAGAATTGATCTTCGAGGAACCTTCAATCCCATTGGCGGAATCCCCGTAGGTGGGAACGTCGAAGGTCTGGTTGGCATTGTTGGAGCGATCAAAGTTGTAAGAAGCGCTTAGTTTGTTGGCGTTGTTCACGTTCCAATCGTATTTTCCCAGTAGCGCTGTATTGCGAACGGGATGTTCCACAGGCAGCCCTTCCTGCTGATTGCGAGTGGTCTGGAAAAAGTTGATGAGCGCCAGGCGCTGGCAGTCCGCATTGCTTCCGAGCAGCGCGGAATTCGCAGCCAAGGTCGGCGCTGACACCGGGCAGCCGACCGGCCCTTGTTGCACACTCAAGTTCGGGCGAACGAGATTTTCGAAAATTTGCTCGACCGCGCCAAAATAGAACATTTTCTCCTTCACGATGGGACCGCCAATGGTGCTGCCGAACTGCTCGCGATGAAAGTCCTGAAGCGGTTTACCATCGGAGGTATCGGCGGCGAGCGCTTGCAGGCGCTGAAAGTGGAAAAGGCTGCCATGCACCTGATCGGTCCCGGATTTTGTAATCACATTGATTACGCCTCCGGCGGTGCGGCCAAACTCAGCACTGGCACCGCTCGCTACCACTTGAAACTCTTTGACCGCTTCCAAGGTGATGTCAATGGCTGCCCGCTGGCCGCCCGCTTGTTCGCCGAAGAAACCGTTGTTGTAATCGCCGCCATCGAGGCTGACGTTGTTGAAGATGCCACGCTGGCCGGCAAAACTGATCTCGTCGCCATCCGGTCCCTGCACCACGGTCACGCCTGGGGTGAGGGTCAGCATGTCCTCAAACTTTCTGCCCAGAGCGGGCGTTGCGCTTAGTGCTGTTTCGTTAATGGTTGTGCTGGATTCGCTTTCCGTGGGCTCAATCACCGGACTGTCACTTACTTCCACAATCTCATTGACGGCGGATATCTTCAGCGACAGCCTAAGCGAGATTGCCTGACCCACGGTGAGATCCAGATCTTTTTGTACGACCGTGGAGAACCCGCCCTTGGTAACATTCACAGAATACCTTCCCGGCCTAAGCGATAGAAAGACAAACTGGCCATCCGAGTCAGTTTGTTGCTTGACTTCCGTTTGTGTATCCAGATTTTTTGCCGTCACATCGGCGCCGACGATGATTGCCCCTGATTGATCCTGAACGATTCCCCGGATTACTCCAGTAGTGATTTGAGTTTGGGCGAGCGCTGAACCAGACAGACCAAAAATAAAAAAACACAATACGGCACAGAAGGATCTAACCATTCTTCAACCTCCGGAGAGCTGGGTAAAATTGTAGCAAAGATTTTCGGGATTTATAGATACCAAAAACAGTTTTAAATCAGCTTATCGGCTGTAATTGGGAATTCACGGATGCGCTTTCCGGTTGCATGAAAAATGGCGTTCGCAATGGCTGGAGCAACGCCAACCAGAGCGAGTTCTCCCACGCCCTTCACTCCCAGTGGATTAACGTGAGGATCGCTTTCTTCTACAAAAAACGGCTCCAGAGCCCCTATATCCGCGTTTACAGGTACAAGATAGTTTGCCAGGTCCGCATTCACAATGCATCCACTCTGGCGATCCGTGATCGTGTGTTCCATCAGCGCCATGCCAATGCCTCCTACCATGCCACTAATCAATTGGCTACGGGCCATTTTGGGATTCACAATGCGTCCGGCGGCATATACGCCCACCATTCGGCGGACCTGGATGATCCCTAAATCGCGGTCAACGCCAACTTCGGCGAACAACGCTCCGAAGGCCTTCATCGAGTATTGGTGCTGCTCGTCTCCGGGTTGCATCATCTCCGTGACCTCCAGAACATCCAGGCCGTGGCGCTCAAAAATCTCTTGATAGCGTTCGCCGCAAGATTGGTTGGCGCGGAGAAAGAGCCGACCATCAGTCGCATCAATGATATCCAAACTTGCTCCGCGTAAAGGCGACCTTGCATCGGCATGAAGCAATGCCAATATCTTGGCCCGAGCCGTCATGCAGGCCCGATATACGGCTGAGCCGACACTCGCCATGGTTAGTGAGCCACCATGGGGAGATGCATACGGAAATGTAGAATCGCCCAAGGAGAAGCGCACACACTCAGGCCGGATGCCAAGTGTGTCGCTGGCGACCTGCGTCATTGAAGTGTAGGTTCCCGGCCCCATGTCGCTGGCGGCACTTTCAACCTCGGCATGGCCGTCAGCAAACAAGCGAACACGCGCTTCCGCTCTTCCGCAAATTGTGTGGTATACGGATGTGGCCATACCCCAACCGATCAGCCAACGGCCGTCCCGCATGGAGCGAGGTTCAGGCTTTCGCGCAGCCCATCCAAAATGCTCTGAACCCAAACGGTAACATTCACGGGTTGACCGACTGGAGAACGGCAAGTTGACAGATTCGTCCCTGGCAGGCTCATTGAGCAGGCGGAGCGCTACAGGATCCATCTGGAGTTCGTAAGCCAGTTCATCCATGGCACATTCCAATGCAAAGATTCCGCTGGCAGTGCCCGGAGCGCGCATGTAGACCGGAGTATGGACATCGAGTGGCAGGATGGCATAGTGGGTTGCGACATTCGGGCAAGAATGGAGAAACCGCGAGGAATCAACCACGCGGTCAACATATTGTTCATAGTTGGAAGTCTCCGCGACAGCACGATGAACGATGGCTGACAATCGCCCATTGTAAGAAGCGCCAATTGTTACCCGTTGCCATGTTTCTGGCCGGTAGCCAGTTTGGGAATACATCTGGCGACGTGTTAACACTAGTTTCACCGGTCGTCCGACATATTTTGCGGCAAGCGCCGAAAGGGTTACGTGCGACCATGCGCGCAATGTAGTGCCAAATGCACCACCCACGAAGGGTGAAATGACATGCACATTGTCAGGCGAAAGGCCGAAGATGGCCGCGAGTTCGTTACGAACGTTCACCACCCATTGCGTTTTATCCCATAGAGTAAGCTGGTCGCCCTCCCACTGCGCGATGGTGGCGTGCGGCTCTATGGGATTGTGCTGCTGTCGCGGAATAAGATATTCAGCATCGATCTTTACATCGGCTTTGGCCAATGCCAGTTCAGGATCGCCCCGGCAAGTGCTGGCAGGAAATGGCGAATTCGGAACACGACTAACGTCAGGCATAACAGCGTGCCCAAGAGCGCCGACAAAATCCAGGCTCGGAGTTTTGGAGGCATACTCGGCTCGAACAAGTGACGCGGCGTATTCCGCCTGGTCGAGCGTCTCCGCTACTACGATTGCGATTGGCTGGCCATTGAACAGGACAGCGTCGTCCTGCAAAACGTGCAGTCGTTCACCGGCTGGATCAAGGGGACTCTTGTGCTCTCGATAGGGGAGCTTGGGTGCGTTGAGATGGGAGATGACAGCAATAACCCCCGCGGCGCAACGAGCCGCATTCGCATCCAGCAATATGACCTGTCCTTTCGCCACCGTGGAAGTCACGATGACTGCATGGGCTAGATTTGGCAGGACATGCTCTGCCGCGTACTTGGCGCGACCCGTCACCTTGAGCATACCGTCGACCCGATCCATCGGCTTACCGACGCTCCCTTGGCTCATACCCTATCTGCTACCTCCTCCAGTGCGCGGAAAAGAACCCGCTTTAGGAGTTCCACTTTGAAAGCATTTTGGGTGAGGGGCTGCGCGCCTTCGCCCGCCCGCGCAACGGCATCACGCCACGCGTGTTCGTCAAACTGTTGGCCAACCAGCGTCTGCTCGACATGGCGCAAGCGCCAGGGCACAGTACCTACGCCGCCGGCTGCCAGTCGAACAGCACGGATAATACCGCTCTCCACATGCAGTGCTATGGCTGCTGAAACCAGAGCGAACTCATACGAAGCACGATCACGCACTTTGAGGTAGTGGGAGTGGGCGGTGTGCGGGCCCGCAGGAACATCGATCCCAACGATCAGTTCATCTGCTTGAAGAATGTGTTCCACATGCGGAGTCCCTCCAGGTAGCCGGTACATCTCTGCCAGAGGAAAGTTGCGTTCGCCAGCGCTGCCGCGAACGCAGACGGTCGCATCAAGAGCCACCAGTGCCACTGCCAGGTCTGAAGCATGTGTGGCGATGCAATTCTCACTCACGCCAAAGATTGCGTTGGTCCTGTGCGCGCCAGTCCGGGAAGGACAACCCGATCCAGGCTGCTTCTTGTTGCAGGAGACGCCCGGATCTCTGAAGTAGGTGCAACGTGTCCGCTGCAGAAGGTTGCCTCCGATGGAAGCCATGTTGCGTATCTGTGGCGAGGCGCTGGCTAAGAGGGATTCAGAAATGACGGGATAGAAAGCGCAAATCTCGCGATTTGCGGCTACGTCGGACATGCGGGCCAACGAGCCGATGGTGAGTCCACGCGCTGTTATCTGGATGTCCCGGCCAGCCAATCGATTAATGTCTACGAGCGCTTTCGGCTGTTCGATGTGTTCATGCATCAGATCGATCAAGGTCGTGCCGCCGGCCAAGAAACGCGCACCATCAGCCGCCGCTTCAATCGCCCCTCGGTCGTCTTGTGCGCGCTGGAATTGAAAGGGATTCATGATTCAAGCTTTCTAGCCACATTGCAAACGGCGGCAACGATACCGGGATAGGCTCCGCAGCGGCAAATATTGCCGCTCATCCACTCACGCGTTTCTTGGAGGGAGCCCGTATGGCCTTCAGCGATACAGGCCACACCTGAGACAAGTTGCCCCGGCGTGCAATAGCCACACTGGAATGCATCATGCTCAATGAAGGCGGCCTGCAAAGGATGTAGGCCGCCTTCCTGCGCCAGACCTTCAACTGTTGTGACCGCAGCACCATCACAAGTTGCCGCGAGCGTAAGGCAAGACAATACTCTCCTTCCGTCGATTAAAACCGTGCATGCACCGCAAGAGCCGTGGTTGCAACCTTTCTTGGCGCCAGTCAGGTGGAGTTGTTCGCGCAAAAGATCAAGCAGCGAGCTGCGCACATCCACTGTGACTGCTTGTTGTGCCCCGTTGACCGCCAAATTAACGGTCAGGTTTGGAGAAAATCCTGTTGGCGGCATGGGCTGTCTCTCCTGTTGGTTTGGAAGGCTGTAGAGCGAGGACGACGATCGCTCAGCCTTTCAGTGATGTTTCCAGAAACTCACATCTCATCCAATTCAAGAATCGCACAGGAACTTTGTGAAAGCTAGTGTTTATCAGATATGCATTGACTGGGGCTTTGCGTGTGCGGTTCACCATACGCCCAATCAGAATTCTTTAATACCAGAGCAATTCCATTATGAATCTCACATCGCATTGTAAACACACTTGAGTAAGGCAGGCTGCCTCTGTGAGTACGCTATGCGTTGTCTATAATTTGGCTTTTCATAATTCCTAAGGACCAGCAGCCGCACGAATCTCCTGGTGCCACTCTTTGGATTGGGCGGCAAACAATAATTTCGATCTGTAAACACTTAAATTCTACAGCGCTACGACCGTGGGGGGAGCATGAATGAGGGCTTGAACGATAAGACACTCGGGAAATTTGTACTAGTTTGGCTTGGCCAACTCATCTCACTTATCGGTTCGGGCTTGACGAGTTTCTCTCTTGGAGTCTGGGTTTATCAGCGCACACGATCGGTCACGAGCTTTGCCTTGATTCTTTTCTTCGCAATGTTACCGAACTCCGCAATAGCTCCTTTTGCTGGAGTCATCGTGGATCGTTTTAACCGGCGCGTGATTATGCTCTGGAGTGATCTCGCCTCGGGAGTCTGTACATTAATCCTCGCATCTCTGTTTTTCGTAAATCAATTACAAATATGGGAGGTTTATGTCTTATTGTTTCTGAGTTCAACCGGAAGTGCTTTCCGCTTCCCTGCCTATTTGGCGCTGCTGTCCCAAATGGTGCCCCTGAGACACATCGGGCGTGCCAGCGGCATGATGCAATTGGGACCAGGGGCTGCGCAAACATTATCGCCGATTCTAGCTGCAACCCTTATGGGCAGCATTGGTTTTTCTGGTGTTGTTTTGATTGATTTTTTTACCTTTCTTTTTGCTTTAAGCATGCTGGCAGTGGTTCGTGTACCCACACTGAGCTCTAGTAAAGGTGGTATCAGGCAGAAGGTGTGGAAGGAAGCGGCGGCTGGATGGTCTTACCTAAGGGCCCGGCCCGGGTTGACTGGATTACTGATCTTCTTTGTATTTGTCAATATTACTCTCAGCTTCTCCCAAGCTTTGTTGACACCCATGATTCTGGGATTCGCAGACACCAAGGTACTCGCAACAATCATGACCACAGGTGCGGCTGGGTTTCTGGTCGGAAGTGTTCTTATAAGTGCTTGGGGCGGGCCCAAGAAAAAGGTGCATGGCCTATTTGTGTGCGCCCTTCTTTATGGGATTGGCTTATCACTCACGGGCTTGCGGCCATCGGCGCGTCTCGTTACTGCGGGTTTGTTCCTCGCGGCCCTGCAAATACCTTTAATGAATGGTTGCAGTCAGGCGATCTGGCAACGCAAGACCGCCCTCGATATGCAGGGCCGCGTATTTGGGACCAGGATCATGATTGCCTGGTTATCTAATCCACTTGTGTATTTTGTGGCAGGCGCCCTCGCCGACCATGTGCTCGAACCGCTCCTTGAGGCACATGGACCGTTAGCACAAAGCTGGTTAAGTGCAGTCGGTACGGGACGGGGACGGGGAATTGCGCTTTTTTTGATTCTCAACGGAGGTCTGATGCTGGCAGGCGCTATATTGTGTTGCTTCAATCGGCACTTCTGGCACGTGGAGGACGACTTACCGGATGCCATAGCATCACCAGAGGCCAAAAATAAATGATACACTGATCGCCGCTGTAATGAGTCTTACCAACCTTTCACGGTGGAGCCAGCCGTCGTTTTTCGAATGCGCCCGGTTTGAGACTTTGCCTGTCAATCCCAGCAGTGCAGTCTGTGGGGACCAATTCTGGCTGACGACGGCGCAAGCAAACATCATTTAAGGCGGGGAAGGGCATGAAAGCGCAGCAAGGATTGGACCATGGGACAGATCAGCAATAATAAAGACATAGTATCTTGCAATAACATATCCGATGCACTGCTGGAGCAGGGGCTTTCCCAAAGAGCGACTTTAGACGAGAAAGACCAACGGAAGATATTACAGGAATGGAACCAGACGGAAACAATATATTTGCAGCAGAAGTATCTCCCCGCCCTAATTGAGGAACAGGCGGAGAAAACTCCGGATGCCCAAGCGGTGCTGTATGAGAACGAGAGCCTTAGCTACACGAATTTGAATCAAAGGGCAAATCAACTCGCACGGTATCTGCAAAACCTCGGAGTGGCGGCAGAAGTAAGGGTCGGGATTTGTGCAGAGCGGTCCCTGGAGATGGTGGTAGGACTTCTGGCCATATTAAAGGCAGGAGGAGCTTATGTGCCCTTGGATCCGGAGTATCCCACTGAACGACTCGACTGGATGCTCAGCGATGCACAACCGACTGTTTTGCTTACTCAAACACCGGTTTTGAGACGCTTGCCACAGAATAAAGCGAAAATACTGTGTCTGGATAAGGATTTGGAACTACTCCGTGATGAAACCAGCAACAACCTGCAATCCGGAATCACAGGCACGAATGCGGCCTACATCATTTATACATCTGGTTCGACCGGCCGTCCCAAAGGAGTAGTCAACACTCACGCGGGTATCCGGAACCGTTTGCTTTGGATGCAGGAGGCATATCGGTTGACTGCGTCCGACCGTGTACTGCAAAAGACCTCTTTTAGCTTTGATGTTTCTGTGTGGGAGTTTTTCTGGCCCCTTCTGGCGGGTGCCGGCTTAGTGCTGGCACGGCCAGGAGGGCAAAGGGACAGCCAATACCTCGTCGATGCGATCCGCCAGCAAGGCATCACGGTACTGCATTTCGTACCGTCGATGCTCAACAGCTTTTTGGAAGAGCCAGAAGTATCTGACTGTTCCACATTGCGGCATGTGATTTGTAGCGGCGAAGCATTAGCTGTGACCACAGCAGAGCATTTTCATAAGCGTTGCGGGGCACGGCTGCACAACTTATACGGGCCCACAGAGGCTGCGATCGACGTAACATTCTGGGAATGCTTGAAAGAGTCAGCAACCAATACAGTACCAATTGGACGGCCCATCGCTAACACTCAGATGTACGTCCTAAACCCTGAAATGCAGCCTGCCGCGGTAGGCGCAGAAGGCGAACTCTTTATTGGTGGCGTGGGATTGGCGCGCGGATATTTCAACCGACCGGAGTTGACAGCAGAGAAGTTTCTCCCCCATCCGTTCCGTACTGAACCCGGTGCACGACTGTATCGGACGGGCGACATGGGTCGATGGACAGCAGATGGAAAGATTGAATTCCTGGGACGAACAGACAATCAGGTCAAGATCCGAGGCTATCGGATCGAGATGGAAGAGATTGCGACGGCACTCCGCGAACATGCTGAAGTGCAGAACGCTGTAGTTGTGGCATACGCCCGGGGGACGGAAGAGAAGCAATTAGTAGCCTATGTGGTGCCACGACGCTCTTCTGCTCGGTATGTTCTTGGGGATTACCGCCTGCCAAATGGACTTAGTATCTCCCACAAAAATAAGAATGAAACAGATTATCTTTACACGGAGATTTTCGAATCGCGCACCTATTTGCGGCATGGCGTCGAGTTGAAGGAAAATGCATGCGTTTTTGACGTGGGAGCAAACATCGGAATGTTTACGCTGTTTGTGGCCGAACTGGTCCCGAGCGCCAAAATCTATGCTTTCGAGCCGATCCCGCCGGTCTTTGAGACTTTGCAGTTCAATGCTGCGTTGTGCATGGCGCAAGTAAAGGCTTTTGGATTCGGATTATCAGACAAGGAGAGCACAGAAGATTTCATCTGTTATCCGCGCAATACGATGATGTCTGGCTTGCAAACTTACACCGATCGAGAAAAGGATATATCGGTTGTAAAAAAGTTGATTGAAAATGAGCAGGGAAGGATCGAATCTCCAGAAACGATAACCGCCGAAATAGACGACTTGCTGGCCGGCAGGTTCGAGCAGCAGACTTATCGATGCCAAGTTCGGAAGCTCTCTGATGTGATAGCAGAGAACGGCATAGACCATATTGATTTGCTGAAAATCGATGTTGAGCGGGCAGAATTAGATGTATTAAGAGGCATCGATTCAGATGATTGGATGAAGATCGAGCAGATTGTAGTGGAAGCCGAGGACAAGCCAGGCAGCACGCGCCAGGCCACGGAGATCGCCGAATTCCTCCAGAAGCATTTCGATGAGGTGACTGTAGATGAAGATGAAAGGCTGAAAGGCAGTGGACTCTACAACATCTATGCACGCCGGAGGAAGAACGGGGCGCAAGCAGATGAGGCCGTGACTTTTGAGGACAAGAGAGATGCTCCACAAGAATCTGAAATTCTCTCTGCCAATGCGCTTAGAAGCCACTTGAAAAGGAAATTGCCTGAGTACATGGTGCCATCAGCATACGTGTTCTTAAGGTATCTGCCTCTCACTGAGAACGGCAAGCTCGATCGCAAGGCTTTGCCACCCCCCTCCGAAGAACGTCCAGCCCTGGAACAGCCTTATGTGGCGCCACGGACTGAGGTGGAAGAGACTCTTTGCCGTATCTGGGCGGAAGTGTTACACATCTCTCGTGTGGGTGTGTACGACAACTTCCTGAACTTAGGGGGGCATTCATTGCTTGCTGCCCAAGTGATTTCTCGAGTGCAAAAAATCTATGCTGTACATCTGTCTCTGAGAAGTTTCTTTGACAAGCCTACTCTTTTCGATTTGGCGGAATCGATCCAACTAAGCCAAAAGGAAGCCTGCAAGGATGAGGCAATACCGATTGTTCCCGCCTCCCGTGACCAGGATATCCCATTGTCGTTCTCGCAAGAACGAGTCTGGTTTCTTTTGCAAGTTGCACCCTCCAGTATTGCCTATCATTTTCAAGCCACCCTTAGAATTACCGGACTCCTTGATGTGTCTGCGCTAGAGCGAAGCCTGAGCGAAATGGTACGCCGTCACGAGATCCTGCGAACGACGTTTGTGCAGAAAGATGGGCGTCCAGTTCAGGTGATTCATGAAGCTCAGCCTATCACCTTGCCCGTTGTGGCGGTAAAAGCTTCTGAGCAAAGCCCGGCTAGTGAGGTGCTTAACCTGCTCATTCAGCAAGAACTGGAGAAAACATTTGATGTCAGCCTGCTTCCGCTCATTCGCTGGACACTGTTTTCATTAAGCGAGCGAGAATTTGTGTTGCTGGACGTAGAGCACCATTTAGTTCACGATGGCTGGGGTTTTAACGTATTTTTGGGGGAATTGCTCGCTGTGTACAAGGCCTTTGCCTCGGGAGACCCATCCCCTCTGCCACAGCCGAGCATTCAATTTGCGGACTTTGCCAGTTGGCAGCGGCAATCTGCTGCTACCGAATCGGTAAAGGAACAACTTGCTTACTGGAAGAAAAAACTAGCGGGAGCGCCGCCAGTAAGCGCATTTCCATGTGATCATCCCCGGGCTCCACTTCAAACTTTCCGCGGTCGCCTGTTCCGATTACCTTTGCCGCTGGATTTGTCTAAAAAGGTTCGTTCCTTCAGCAGCCGACAAGGTACCAGCTTATTCGTAACCATGATGGCCGCATTTTTCAGCCTCATTTACCGGTACAGTGGGCAAAACGATCTTTGTGTGGGTTCCACTATCGCCAATCGTCAAAAATCTGGGACAGAGGGTTTGCTGGGCATGTTAGTGGACAATTTGGTGCTCCGCGCACAAATATCTGTCCAAGCAACCTTTCGTGAGTTTATTTCGCAAGTTCGCGATTTGACACTTGAGGCCTATGAAAACCAGCAGGTCCCTTTCCATCATGTGGTGCAGAACTTAGGCTTAGACCGCAATCTCAGTGTGAATCCGCTCTTCCAGACGATGTTTAATTTTCACACTTCGCCTCTTTTGGTTCCGGAGCTTCCTAAATTGACATTCGAGCTGGCGGAAGGTCTTGGCAATGGCTCTGCCAAATTTGACTTAAGCATCATCGTGATTCCCTCCTTTGAGCGGCGTCTTCGTTTGAACCCGGCCTGGGACAAGGACGATTTGATGATGTTGTGGGAGTTCAATACGGACTTGTTCGAAGACGAGACAATACGAAGAATGATTGGGTGCTACCAGACGTTGCTGGAGAGTGTAGTAGCAAACCCAGACCAGCAGATTGCCGAAGCAAGTTTGTTAACTCACTTGGAGCGGCAGCAGATCCTAAACTGGAACCAGTCCCAAAGGGACTTCGATTCCGAGAGCTGTGTGCACGAGCTGTTTGAAGATCAAGCCGCTCGGACACCTGACGCAATTGCTGTAGAGCATTCAGGACAAGAACTCAGTTATCAAGACCTGAATCAGCATGCCAACCAACTCGGACGTTTTTTGCGGAAGCTGGGAGTAAAGAAGGAAATACGCGTAGGCATCAGCATGGACCGTTCCCTGCAACTAGTCATCAGCCTCTTAGGAGTACTTAAAGCTGGTGGAGCCTACGTACCTTTGGATCCTGCATTGCCCGCTGAGAGGCTCAAGTACATGGCGGAAGATGCGAATATAGAAGTTTTGCTGGTGGCAGGAGCCGGAAGGAAACATCTGCCGGCAGGGCGAGGTCAGATCATCAATTTGGACGACGACTGGAAGCAGGTCGCGTGTCATACAAATGGGAA
>DASZEU010000140.1:0-4017 GCA_035940535.1 Candidatus Angelobacter sp. | reverse complement strand
AACTGATTTTGCTCGACCACTACCACGGTGCTCCCGCCTGCCAAGGGGACGAACAAGCTGGTGACGGTGAGATCAAAGCTCAGGGGCGAGTGGAGCAGAGCGCCCGCCCCTTCGGTCACCGCATAGAACTGCGTGGCCCATGCTACATAGTTGGACAGGCCGCGATGGGAGATCATGACGCCCTTAGGGCGGCCCGTGGAACCGGAGGTGTAGATGACATAAGCCAGGTTGTCAGGCTGGGCCACAAGGGGCAGATTGCTGGTGTCCGAAGACGATTGGTTCTCTAACTCCGTTCCATCGTTTGCATGCTCTTCTTCAGTCCGCAGGATGGGCAAAGAGGGGGAAAGGGAGTCGGGCAGTGCAGAAGCCAGCGAGGCTTGAGTGAGCAGCAGGGCCAGGTCTGCGTCTTGGATCATGAAGGCCAGCCGGTCTTGTGGATAGCTGGGATCAAGGGGAACATAAGCGGCGCCGGACTTGAGCACTCCGAGGAGTGCGACGATCAGGGAGCAGGAGCGTTGCAGGCAGACCCCGACGCGGGCTTCGGGGCCGATGCCAGCATGGCGGAGGCGGCGGGCCCAACGGTTGGCGGCGGCATTGAGTTGAGCATAGGTGAGGCAGTTGCCGGAGGTATCGCGCACAGCCAGGGCATGAGGACGAAGGGCCACTTGATGTTCAAACAGTTCCACCACGGTGGACTGCGTGAAATCGACCTTGGTCGTGTTCCACGTGCGCAGCAACAGTTCCCGTTCTTCTGCCCCTACTAACTCCAGCTCTCCAATGATTGCTTTTGGTTTACGCGCTACTGATCTGACTAACTCAAGATAGCTATTAAGAATTGCGCCGGCTTGGGATTCCGAACACAACCTCCGATCGTAGAACAATTCAAGATTCGAGTGAGATTGTTGGAGAGAACAATGGATCCAAAGACCGAAGTGGTCAATCACAGCATGTAGCTTTGAAAGCACAAATTCAGTATTTTCAGACTTGAAACAGATGCCTGGATAATCAACCTCGAACGCGCATAGCGATGGTGTGGTTTCAGCATGTGAATAACTCATCTGCCATTTTCCATGCTCGGCCCGCACCTTATTCAGTTCGTGCACGAGTACAGAGAGTTGTTCTTCAAGTTTGACTGATGCTGTGACCGGCAGGAAGTTGGCATAGAGCCCAACCGCGTTATCTAGAAGTCCTTGTGGACGGCCATCAAACCTACATGCCACCGTAATCTCGCGCGAACCGCTCCATCTCTGCAAAGTGGCGTACCAACAGGCGAGAAGAAGTGAATCAAGGCTCGAACTCCACTTCTCTGCCAGCGCTTCCAAACTTCTTTGTGTCTCTATCGGCAATGTGGCCGAGCAGCATCCCAGACCTGCATATTCTTCTGGGCCTCTGTGATGTGCCAACGGAAGCTTTTTGAAATATTCATCAGCAATTGGTATCTGGGCCCAATATCGTTTTGCGGCTTCCGCTTCAGGGCCTTCAATCCATTCCCGCAACAACTCCGAGGCATCGGCATACTGTATTGGATCATCCGAAAATCCATCTGCCTCCGTGTACGCTGCGGCTATTTCTCTTACAAGAGATTGCAGGGTTATCGTGTCACTGCACAGAGATGGCAGCGCCAAATGAAATTGAGCTTGGTCCGGAGTTGAATCGAATTGGATTGAAAGCGAACTCCCTGAAATCGAGTCCGCTATGACCTGAACTGGAAACGAGACACCCGGTACGCGATGAAAGCTGGTCCGAAGAATCTCGTGCCGGCGCACAACCGTGTGCAATGCTGCTTCGAGCCTGGATCGGCTAAACGCTCCCCGCAATTGGACAGTGCATTGGGCACGAAAAGCGCTGATTGTGTCATTTCTTCCAAGCCGGTAGAGCCGTTCTTGGTGTGGCGACAGTTGGTATCCGCTGAGATTTGAAGTAGAGGTCATTAAGAGACTCAATTGTTGGGGTCTGCCATTGCGACGAGAACTTTTCGTGGTCCGAAATAAGGTGCGCGGCCATGTGCGGTCAGCATGTTGTCCAGAAGGAGTATGTCACCTGTTTGCCATGGGAAAGCCACAGATTCCCGTTGGTATATTTCCCGGATATGCTCTAGTGCCGCGAGTTCAATCGGGCTACCGTCTCCATAATAGGTGTTACGTGGAAGATTTTCTTCACCTACCGTACTGAGCAGAGTTTCGCGAATTACTGCCGGCAATGCCGAGACATGGAACAAATGGGCCTGATTGAACCAGACGGTTTCGCCTGTTTGTGGATGTTGGGCTATGGCTTGGCACACTTGCCGTGTACGAAGCCGGTTTTGGTCCTTCCATTCATACTCGATCCCGTGTGCGTAACAGTGCTCTTCTACCTGCTCTTTTTCATCGGTGCGGAATACTTCCTGCCATGAGAGATCCACGCCTTCCCCATAATTGCGTACATATAAAACTCCGTTTCGCAGGAAACGATCACGAACATCGGGCGCAATTTGCTGAAACACGCGACGACTGTCGGCTATCGGTGTTTCTCCGCCTTCCTTTGCGCATAGTGCGCTGAAAAAAGCGATTTTCATCGGCCATGAACGCGTGTATGCCATCTCGTTGTGCATCGGAATTGAGCTGTCTGCCGGGTATTCAGTTGAGGTATAGATGCCATTTCCGACGTGCGTTCGCGGTGTGGATCGGTAGGTGTATTCCAGAGGTTCGCCGCAGATTGCAAGCACAAATGCATGAAATGATTCTGCCGTCACCGCAGCAAATCCGCGGAATAGAATGCCTCCAATCCTGACCAAATTGTCCAGGATTGATTTGCGGTTCGCTGTTGCCCAGGCTACGAGGTCAACTCCATTAAGACTTGGTCGAAGAACCAAAGGTAGAGGATTATCAGACAAGCTTTCCTCTTGGACCAGGTTTGCCGACATGATCGGTTTTCTTTTCCTGGCTGTGAGATAGTTTGGATCAGTAACTACAGGTTGTGGTCTTTGATTCATCGTTAACTCCTTATATCTGGACTGGTGAGCAGCTACACACGGGCGACTGCTTTGCGTTTTACATGCTTGGCTTTTTCTCTGTATGTCGAGTAGTAGCGGGTGTGGTCGGCGGACTCCCGGCCAGCGGAAAAATGATTGATGCTGGCTACCAGCGCATGCAGCTCCTGATAGGGTTGCTGTGCAATTTCGTTCAGTAGAAAATGATAGTGATCGAGAAACCCCTCGATATATGCCGCGCTGTATCTTAGAGGATCATATTCAGCGGCGATTTGGATATTTGAGTCCGTTGGATAAATGTTCAACAGCAGGTCAAATTTGTTCTCAAAATGCTCGTTGAATATCTGCTCGATCTGTAGGTCGACTCCGAAATTGGCTTGAGGTGTGTTGTGTACCACCAGCTTGAAACGGAAGAGTGGCTGCTCGTCCGCTTTTCTCGCCGGGTTCACTGTTGCAACAACCCGGTCGAAAGGAGCATCCTGATGAGCATACGCCTCAAGGGTTGTGTGTTTCACCCGCTTCAGCAACTCAACAAATTGTGGATCTCCATCAAGACTGTTCCGTATGACCACCTGATTGATAAAGAACCCGATGAGGTCTTGCACTTCGCTGTGCGTGCGCCCTGCTACATCTGTGCCGACGACGATATCGGTTTGTCCGGAATAGCGATGAAGCAGAACCTGGAAGCTGGCCAGCAGAGTCATAAACAGGGTAGCGCCCTGCTGGCGGCTGAGCGCGAGCAGGTTGCGGGCCAGCGGAGCCGGCAGCAGGTGATAGGCTGCGGCGGCAGGACGCGACTGCGAACTGCAAGCAGAGCAAGAGGAATCAGAGCAAGGATCAGAACTCGAACAAGAATCAGAATTCGAATTACTAGAAGCAGAGCCACCCGGAGCACCCGCATCAGGGGGCAACTCCAGCACAGGCAGGGGAGGAGCCAACTGGCGGCGCCAGTAGGAAAGCTGTTGTTCCAGCCGCTGGCCTTGGAGCCATTGCCGCTGCCACAGGGCGAAGTCGGCGTATTGAACCGGTAAGGGAGGCAGAGAGGGAGA
>DASZEU010000139.1:0-3930 GCA_035940535.1 Candidatus Angelobacter sp. | reverse complement strand
GAAAAGAGTTTTTCCTTGATCCAGTACTCGGCCCAGCGCGTTTCAATCGCGCCCGGCTCGTACGCTTTGGGAAGATCGTGGGCCATGATTAACTTCAGCTCTCAGCAATCAGCGATCAGCGCAGCGAACACGGCTTCCATTACAGGGATGCAAGAGAGATTCTACGGGCTGAGCACTGACGGCTGAGAGCTGAAAGCTGATCTTTGATCTTACAGGCCAGTCGAAAACGCGGTCAAACTCGCTCCGGGTTGGTGTAGGGCGACGGCAAAATGCTCCCTCCCCAGTTTCGTTGTACAAGAGGGATACGAATCGGGCTTTCGTAGGGCTTTCAAAACGGGGTTCTGAGTGTAATGGCTTCATAGCGTCAGTCGTTCGCGAAAGTGATTCGTGGTTCTAACTCTAACGGCTCAAGCTGGCGGCAGATGATTCGAGCCAAACGGAAAACAAGAATACCGAGGAGTAGGAGAGGCCGAGTCTGCCAAGAAACCACGAGGGGCTCAAGAGGAAAGCGCATCCGGTTCGCCTTTTTGGAGGTAATCGCACGGCGTTGCGAATGCAATTAGTGCATAATGTACGCCATTGTCTTGGCGGAACATCAGGCCGTTGTCGACGAAAAAGGGGGATTAATGCTGCAACGTGAAGTTGACTGCCGCACCTTGGCGCGTCGCGTTACCGTGGTTCTTTTCACTCTTATGGCTGTATTTTTGTTTCTTGCTACCGTTTCTCAACCGGCACGGTCCCAAACCTACAAGGTCATTTACAACTTCACGGGCATAGGCAACGATGGGGCCAATCCTTATGGAGGGCCAGTCCTCTTAAACGGAAGTCTCTATGGCACTACTTATCTTGGTGGAACCTACGGTAACGGAACTGTCTATCGGCTTTCACCCAGCGGCTCCTCCTGGAAGCACAGTTCGCTATACAGCTTCAACGGTCCACCGGACGGGGCCGGCCCAGGCTTTGGATCTTTGGCTATCGGCCACGACGGCGCGCTGTTCGGAACTACTGAGGGAGGGGGATACTTCGGCACCGACTTTGAAATCTGCGCCTGCAAGGGGCGGGAAGTTCAGATCCACCAGTTCGGCCACGGAACGGACGGGGCGCAGCCCATTGGTGGGGTGGTCCTGGATTCGGCAGGCAATTTTTATGGAACCACCAGCTTGGGGGGTACTTATAACAATGGCACGGTTTTTGAAGAGAAGCAGTCCGGTGGCAAGTGGACCGAGAGCGTGATCTACAACTTCACAGGTGGGAACGATGGCATCAATCCTCCGGCAGGCGTGACGCTTGATACTCACGGCAACCTTTATGGCACGACCTCCTTCGGCGGCGCCCATGGAGTCGGGGTGGTCTACAAGCTTTCGCACCACGGTTCCGGCTGGAAACAAACCGTGCTGCACACCTTCCGAGGCGCGAGTGATGGCCAAAATCCGGTTGGAGGCGTGGTCTTGGACAAAGCCGGCAATCTTTACGGCGCTACTTTCGACGGCGGGGTCAACGGCGGCGGCACCGTTTACAAACTGTCGCCTTCCGGTACGGGCTGGAGGTTTACCACGCTCTACAGCTTGACCGGCGGGTATGGGGGACCCTACAACAAGCTCACGCTCGTCAACGGAAACATTTACGGCTTTACCGAAGCTGAAGGCAAGAACGGCCTCGGCTCGGTATTCAAGCTAGTTCCGGGAAAGGACGGATGGACCTTTACCGACCTTTACGACTTCGTCGGCGGCAGCTACGGCGCGCAGCCTTACGGCAGCGTAGCCGTGGATAGCGATGGAAATGTTTTTGGCACAACTAACACAGGCGGAAGCCAGAACCAGGGCGTCGTGTTTGAGATCACGCCGTGAACCGTGTCGGCAGCGTGAGCGTGACATCGAGATTGGGGGGAAGGTCACCATCTTGAGATGTGGGTCGGACGAAGCCTGGAATCTGGCCGACCTTTGGGCCACGTCCCGCCAGAGTGAAGTAAACGTACGCGTGTCGCTTGTAATTTGGAGCGCATCTGCCTCGATTCCTGATTTTGAAGAAGACGGCACCGATCTCTGATTGTTGCCGGAGAATCAACCTCCCGGTCCTTCTGTAGTTAAAGGGCGAGCGGGGTGTATACCCGGGTACAAGCCGGCAGGACCGATGCGAGTGATCGAGTGCGAAACTGGTTTGGGTGGTACAGCCGGATTTAGGCGTGATGTTGCGCTCTTTTGGCAGCCTTTTGTTGTGCCTTCTCGTATTTCTTCATCGATTTCTGCTGTTTCTGGGCTGCCTTGGTTTGCGCCTTTTGCTCCTTCTTGGCCGCCTTCTGAGCCTGGCGCGCACTGTCTGGGCCGGTGAAGATTTGAGCTTTAGCCGGCATCGACCATGCAAAACTACAGGCGACCAGCAGTATGAGAGTAGGAATTCGCTTCATAATCTCCCCGGAACGCAAGAGCCTACTGCCGATCTTACACGAAGCTGCGTCCGGGCCCCAGCTGCGAATCCATTGCGGAACATTACACCAGTAACCCTCAAGACCTGGCTTATTTACGAGATGAGTTCCAGTCTCGCCCCAGGGCCGCGCGCAACCCGCGCTTCACTAGGTTCCGATGAATATATCGCAGCTTTCTACAAACTGACGCTCGTTCCGGACATTGAAATCGGAGTAGCGTTTTTGCCTCGTCGGCACATGTCGAATAGAATTGCCGCGTACCCGAGGGTCGCTGAGCTGTCACTTTTGCCAGTTGCCACTCTAAGTGAATTTCCCTAACCTGTCTTCGCGTCCGGGTTGTCGCCAATACTTGAGACTGCTGATCAAAATTCGGAGGAGATAACAATGCAAAAGAAGAGTTTCATACCTGTCCTGGTGCTTGTCTGCCAGCTGTTCGTGTGCAACCCATCGATCTTCGCTCAGGTGTCCCAGAAGCCCGCGGCGCAGAGCGTTTCGGAGGCGGATGCACAATCGAATAGCGTTTCGGACAAAGACATAGAGATGCTGCGAGCGAACTTGCGCGCGCAAAGGAAGCAGATCATGGCGCAGAACATGACCCTCACTGCCGACGAGGCCACCAAGTTCTGGCCTATCTTTGACCGGTACCGACAGGAAGCGATTAAACCCAATGACGAACGCTGGACGGTGATCAAGGACTATGCAGCGAACTACAACACTATGACCGATGCGCAGGCGCAGGATTACATGCAGAGAGCGGACGCCGTTGACCAGCAACTCCTGGCATTGCGTATGAAGTATGTTCCGGTGTTTGAGAAAGTTATTTCTCCCAAGAAGACTGCGTTGTGGTACCAGATTGACCGCCGTATCGACCTGCTGATCAACTTGCAGTTGTCCGCGGTGATTCCGATGGTCGATACCAGCAAATAAGCTAACGGAGAAACCAGGAGACCAGGCGCGACGTTCCCTAGTTAACCAGTATGGAAATGTGAAAGGCTTGGCGCCCGCGTGTTCGCGCCCGTTCTCTGGGTATTCAGCCTCATAACACCCGTTCTTCGCGCGCGAACCTGGGTTTCACCATACTCTGAAGGGAGACACGCGCGGATAGCTTTGCCCCAGCACAACCACCCTCTCCGTCGCATTTTTCGTTTCCCGATTTGGAAACAAACTCCGCAGTCCGTCCACTTCCTCCTGATCTCATTCCTTCATTTCCGATATTATAGGAGCACACTGGTTATCTACAAGATAATCACAGTTCTTGTAACGATCCTGGCGTTTGAGGGCGGAGTTTGAGGGCAGATAGGACGGCAACGATTTACTTTTTCTTCTCTTTGCCCATCTTCTTTGCGATCTCCGCCATTAATTTCGGCTTCAAGTCGGCGAGGACACTATCGACGATGTTCGAGATGTCGCTGGTTTCTTCTTCCGTGGCGGACGATGCATCAGCCTGAGGCTCTGGCTGTGTTTCACTGCTGCTCTCTTTGATCTCCGCGACGGTTTCGGCGAGTTGT
>DASZEU010000138.1:0-11396 GCA_035940535.1 Candidatus Angelobacter sp. | reverse complement strand
TTTTAACTTAACTAGATTGGTTCCTGAGTTGCAGTATCCCGAGCACTGGTGGAAGAACGGCCCTTCAGGGCCGTGTCAGAGTTCGAACACAAACGGGCTTTAGCCTAATGTCACTTACTTTTCGTCGGGTGAGCAGCAATTTCTCCCTCTAAAAACGCGCTGTCATCCTGAAGGCGCGCTCTTTGCGCCTGAAGGACCCCGAAAATGCATAAATATTCCACGTCAGATTAAGAGGCAACTCGGCAATGCTCGATTTTTCCAGGCAGAGTCGGTCGCTCGCAGCCGAAGCTCACATAAATCAAATGCGTGGCTGGTGTTTCTTGTTGCAAAGTAAGTGACATTAGGCTTTAGCCCCTGCGCCGTTACACTGAAAACTTGTTGTGAAAAATTCAAAATGACCCACTACCCCGGAACCCAGTTTGTTATCGATCACAAAGGGTCGCAGAGTTGCGGGGTTCGAATTGACTTGAAAAAACATGGGGCCATCTGGAAAGATTTTTGGGATGGTCTCATTTCTGAATTACGGCGCAAGGAAACGGCATTTCCTTGAGCGTCCGTTGCGTATAGTAAACTCCCTCCCGCATGCAAAGAGCCAAAAATATGAACACCTATAATCCCTCAATGGGTCTCGCTCCGCTGAGCGCGCGCCGCTTGCTGCTGTTAGGCGGAATCGGCTTGATTCTGGCCGGGATGGTGTTTGGAGATATCTTTGCCGTCTTCATTCTGCATCAGAATGCGGCCCGCGTTGGCGAAGGGCTCTCCGCCGCAGCCCACGCGGCTGTGGCAGGAGATGCCAGCCGCATTTCTCAAATCTTCCAAAATGTTGGAGGTTTTCTTGAGAATCGCGGGACCAAGGTGGACACGCACGTCCATATCATTGATTTTGGCTACCTGGCTCTGATGCTGACGTTGTTGCAGCCTTGGGTCCGCCTGTCAGAAAAGACCAGGCGGCAATGGGCTTGGCTGTTTCTTTTTGGTGGCGGACTGCTCCCTATCTGTGTTTTTCTCATTCACTACGTGGGGCTTGCACATAGTCCTCTGGCTTCCATCGGCTGGGCAAGCGTCTTTGCCGATCTTGGCGGATTTCTGGCGCTGATCGCTACCTTGGCTTTCCTGGTTGGGCTAGTCCGGCATTTTCGTTCGTCCCAACGCCAAGGTGCGAAAGACGACGTGAAAGACGATCTGCTCGCAGACCGTAGTCCCACCGGACGTCTTCTGCTGACCGCCGGTGTCTTGCTGGTGCTGACCGGGTTCCTGCATGGGTCGCATTACGCAGCCTTCGATCTGTATCGTCACGAAGCGCTCGATTTCACCACACTCCAGGAGATGACCTTCGCTGCAACGCAAGCCCAGGCGGCTGCTGTGGAGAATTCACTTACAAGCTACGGGCAGCTTCAGGGAGAGAAGGCCGTAAAGATTGCCGCTCATGCCCACATCATCGAGTTCGGGCTACTGGCCATGCTGCTGGCGCTCTTTCAGCCTTATGTGTACTTGAGCGAAAAGTGGAAACGGCGGTGGGCTTGGCTGCTGCTGGCAGGCTCTCTGCTGCTCCCGGTGTGCGTGCTGCTGGAAGTGGACTATGGCCTGCTTGCCGGAGGACTGGCCGATATCGGCGGATTGCTGGTGATCATTGCCTTGCTCGCGATGTGGATCGGCATTCTGCGTTATACCGGCCGTCTTGATGCTGTTCATGACGGGGTTGCGAGAGAGGCACAATGAATCGAGGAAGACAGGTCCTGATCATAGGCGGGGTTGCGCTGGCTCTTTGGGGAATGAGCTACGGCTTATGGTACGCGGTGTTCGCGGAACATCAGGCGCTCGAAGGAATTGGTTCTGGGCTCGCCGCATCTTTCGGAGATGCTGCCCAACGGCACGCTGAATCTTCTGCCGACCACCTGAACCACTACCGCGAAGCAAAGTATGTCTACGACCGCCAAGTGGATGTACACAGCCATTGGATCGGACTCGCCATGCTGTTACTCATCTTGGGAATCGCCTACGACCGCGTAGGACTCCCAGAAAGATGGAAGCTGCTGCTTGCCATAGAACTCTTGATCGGAGCATTTCTATTTCCGCTCGGTGTCCTGTTGCAAACCTGGAGCCACGGCCCTATGCCGAGAGGACTAACCATTGCCGGCTCGGTGCTGGTAATCGCTTCACTGGCAGGGATGGTAGTCGGCATGGTGCGAAACCACGCAGACATATCGTAGCCGGCCACAAACAAACCCCTTTAACCACAGAGGCCACGAAGGAATGCAATTTAAAATTCAATTCTGCTCTGCGGCCTGCTGCGGGCTCTACGTTTCTCCGCGCTCTCTGCGATGAGCTCTTGATTTGGGTTTCCTTCGTGAACCTTCGTGACCTCTGTAGTCCGAAATTTCCCCATTTTCTGCGCAAATTTTCAGCGCTTTTCTTTTGCCTGTTTCTGAACTGCGCAGTTGCGTTCGCTGGCAGAGATGATGTGGATCAGTGTTTATCAGCGAAAATCAGCGGTAAAGGTTTTTGATTTTCTCCGCGCCTCCGCGTCGTAGCCTGCCCTGAGGTTCGCCGAAGGGTGGTGGTTTTTGGTTGTGGCTCCGCTACGCTGTGGTTGGCGTGGTGCGATCCCCGCTGGCTACTATGCCGGATGTTCGCTGATCCAGGCTGGAGAACTATTAAAACAATTTAATGACTGGATGTGTTAAAAGAAACGTGTTCGTTGTGTCCAAAATTGAACAGACATCTTCAGGTTCTATCCATGAACATGTCTGCCAATTGCTAACCACAGGTTTGTCTGTCCTGATCTGCCGCTCTCTGGCCGGGTGAAGGTGGCGTTAAAGTGCGGTGTGAGGGCGGGTGGCCGCTTGAATCTGCTCTTGGTTTTTCTCCGTGCCTCGGCGTCTCCGTGGTGGGTGTTGGTTTTGATTTGCAATTACCAATCGCACACATTTCCCAGAAAGGAAAATATCATGTCAATTCTCAAAAGACTTTCCATGAAACTCTTCACTCTCAACCTTCATAGGCTCGCCCTTACAGTGATGGTGCTGGCCTTGGCCGGAACGGCCACCGCCGCGAACCTCAAACGCGCTTATGTCGTCAACTTATTCGACGGCACGGTCTCGGTGATCGACACAACCAACAACACCGTCGTGGCTAGGATCGCGGTAGGAAGTGCTTCCAGCGACGCCGCCGTCGCGCCCAACGGGAAGCATGTCTATGTCGTGAGTGGATTTGGCACTGTAAGCGTGATCGACACCTCCACCAACGCTGTTACCGCAACAATCCCTGTCGGGGGTCAAACAGAGTTTCTGGCCGTGGCTCCCGATGGCCACCACGTCTACGTAACAGATACCATCAGCAACACCGTATCGGTGATTGCCACCGCCAGCAACACGGTCACGGCCAAGATCACGGTTGGATTAGATCCGCACGGCGTAGCCGTCACCCCCGATAGCGCTCGTGTGTACGTGGCCAATGAAGCTGACAACACTGTTTCAGTGATCGACGCCGCGACCAACACGGTACTCACCACCGTCCCAGTAGGATCCAATCCTATCGATATCGCCATCACTCCCAACGGCCAGCACGCCTACGTAACCAATTTCAGTGGTAACACCGTATCGGTGATTGCCACCGCCACCAACACCGTCATCGCTACGATTCCAGTGGGGGCTTCTCCCCTCGGCCTCGCCATCACTCCCGATGGCAAGCACGTCTACGTTACCAACACGGACGGCAACACCATCTCAGTGATTGACACTTCTACCAACACGGTGACCGCCGCCGTCGTAGTGGGGAACCGCCCAATCGACGTGGCGGTGACCGCGGATGGCCATCAGGCTTATGTCGCCAACGAGAGCGACAACACCGTATCGGTGATTGCCACCGCCACCAACACCGTCGCCACCACAGTAGTGGTAGGGGACCATCCGTTCGCCGTGGCTACTCAGCCACGCCATGCCCGGAAGAACCACGAACATGAGGATGACCAAGCCGACGAAGGAAACGACGCGAAGGCCTCCCCGACCCGCAGCATGAGTGGCGCAGCGGTCTCCGCATCGCCAATCAGGCTGAGTCTCCAGAACGCACCGGCCGGAGGCCGCGTCATGAACGCCACGCCTCCGCCCACGCAGAACCTGGCTCTGAACCTGCTGAACTCACCCACTTGGTACACCGACCAGCCCTACACCGGAACCTTCGAGCCTGAAGCCGTCTTCGAAGTCCACATGCCCTGCACCCTCGGCCTGGGCGTGCTGGTCACCTACACCCTGGCCGCAACCGACCTGACTGGCGCCTCGGTGCACACTCTGGGACAAACCACGCAACTGCTCTCGCTCTGCACTGGCGAGCAGATAGTCACCATTCCCGTGGCCACACCATTTGACCTGAATAATCAGCTCTTGAAGTTGACCATCTCGACTACAGTGGGCGCCAACCTGAACATGCAACTGGGACAGAACACGTTCCTACTCAGCACTGACTACGTGGGCGAACCGTAACCCTAATACCGTTCACTTAAGGAATTCAGAGTACGGATGCCTCGACCACTCTAGCCCGCAAAGCGGGCGGAAGATGTTAGCCCAGTGCGTAAGCGCTGGGAAAAGAGACGAAGAGCAGATGAGCCCCGTAGGGGCGGCACAAATATGCCGTTGACCATAAGGGTTCAATTTCTCCCTAAGTGAACGGTATTGCTACTAGCTAGCTGCCAGCGAAAATAAGAAGCCAAAAGCGGCAGGTCGCAACCGCCAATTAGCTTTCGGCCAAGAACGGGATCGGGTGATTGGGCGATGAGTTATGGAGAATTCAATTACCCAATTACCAGATTACTCAATTACCCAATCCCCACCATTTCCAAGAAAGGAAAATGTCATGTCAATTCTCAAAAGACTATCTATGAAGCTCTTCGCTCTCAGCCTTGTGCTGGCCTTGGCTGGCAGAGCCACCGCCGCCAACCTCAAACGCGCTTACGTTGCCAACGTGGGCGACAGCACTGTCTCGGTGATAGACACCACCAACAACACCGTCGTGGCCACGATTACGGTCGGAGCTAACCCCTTCGACGTAGCCGTCACGCCCAACGGCAAGCATGTATACGTCGCGAATTCGCTTGGCAACAGTGTAAGCGTGATCGACACTTCCACCAACGCCGTTACCGCGACAATTCCTGTGGGGAATCTTCCAGAGTTCCTGGCCGTTGCTCCAGATGGCCACCACGTCTACGTAGCAAACGACAACGATAACACCGTATCGGTGATTGCCACCGCCACGAATACAGTCACGGCCACGATTTCCGTAGGAACCTTTCCCGCTGGCCTGGCCGTTACTCCCGATAGCGAGCGCGTGTATGTGGCCAACGGAGGAGACAACAATGTGTCTGTTATTGATGCCGCAACTAACACGGTACTCACCACCGTGCCTATGCCTGTCGGCAGCTTTCCTAACGATATCGCCATCACTCCCAACGGCAACCGCGCCTATGTTGCCAACCAGGGCACCAACATCGTCTCGGTAATTGATACCTCTACCAACACGGTCACGGCTACGATTCCTGTGGGAAATGTTCCCATCGCTTTGACCATCACTCCCAACGGCAAGGACGCTTATGTTGCCAATGTATTAGACAACACCGTCTCGGTAATTGCCACCTCTACGAACACATTGGTCGCCACAGTTGGGGTCGGATTTGAGCCATTCGATGTAGCCATCACGCCGGATGGCCATCAGGCGTATGTCGTCAATGGTGGCGCGAACAGCGTCTCGGTGATCGCCACCGCCACCAATACCGTCACCGCCACGGTGGCGCCGGTGGGATCAGGGGGCGAGGCCATAGCTACGCAGCCCCGCCATGCGCGGAAGAACCACGAACACGAGGATGATCAAGCCGACGAAGGCAACGACGCGCAGGTCTCCCCAACCCGTGGCATGAACGGCGCAGCCATCTCCCGGCCACGACTAACGTTCAATCTCCAGAACGCGCCTACTGGAGGCCGCGTCATGAACCAGACGCCTCCCCCCACGCAGAACCTGGCTCTGAACCTGCTGAGCTCGCCCAGTTGGTACACCGATCAGCCCTACACCGGAACCTTCGAGCCTGAAGCCGTCTTCGAAGTCCACATGCCCTGCACCCTCGGCCTGGGCGTGCTGGTCACCTACACCCTGGCCGCGACCGACCTGACTGGCGGCTCGGTGCACACTCTGGGACAAACCACGCAACTGCTCTCGCTCTGCACCGGCGAGCAGATAGTCACCATTCCGGTAGCGACACCGTTCGACCTGAACAATCAGCTCTTGAAGCTCACTATCTCGTCAACGTTGATCGCCAACCTGAACCTGCAATTGGGACAGAACACCTTCCTGCTCAGCACTGATTACGTTGGTGAACCGTAACTCTCAAGAACAAGGTTACAGGGAACAGGTCACAGGGAAGATGGCTGTCTCCTCTTTTTTGGGGTGATTTGATCGCGGTTGGGCTGGAGAGCTGTTTCAAACATAAACTGCCACTTCATGTCCAAAACGGAATCATTGCCCCACTTGCGTATGAAGACTCAGGCTGATCATGCCGAACAAAATGACACGGAACGCAGTCATCACAACGTTCACAACACTTATGCGGCATAGTCGGGCATTCGACATTGTTACTGGAACCGCACCTTAACATCCGGCCTTTTAACCAGGTGGATGCTGTCTACAAACCTCACTTTGCCGCTCTTGCGCGTCATCACGATTGACGAAGTACGGGTGCCTTCCCCAAAAAATCTAACACCTTTCATCAAGGCCCCATCGGTCACGCCGGTGGCCGCGAAGACGATGTGATTACCGGGGGCCAGGTCCTTCGATGTATAGATCTTTTTCTTGTCTTTGATCCCCATCTTCTCGACCCGCTCTTCCAACTCCGGCCGGTCGATTACCAGGCGAGCGAGGATTTCGCCATTCAGGCAGCGCATGGCGGCGGCAGTGATTACGCCTTCAGGAGCGCCTCCAGTTCCCATTACCGCGTGGACGCCGGTGCCGATCACGGCCGCGGCAATGCCGGCGGAAAGGTCGCCATCGGTGATCAGCCGGATGCGTGCTCCGGCGGTGCGGATTTCGTCAATCAGCTTTTGATGGCGTGGCCGGTCGAGCACCACGACAACCAGTTCATGAACGTCGCGGTCCAGCCGTTTGGCAATGCCTTTCAAGTTATCGGCCACCGGCGCCTCCAGGTCCACTACGCCTTTGCAGGAAGGACCAACGACCAGCTTTTCCATGTAGCAGTCAGGAGCGTTCAGCAGGCCGCCTTTTTCAGACGCAGCCAAAACGGTAATTGCGCCCGGTGAACCGGTGGCGCAGAGGTTCGTACCTTCGAGCGGATCAACGGCGATATCGACCTGGGGAAAGGCTGCGCCGTCCTGCCAGCCGGCGCCCACTTTCTCGCCGATGTAGAGCATGGGAGCTTCGTCGCGCTCGCCCTCGCCGATCACAATTGTTCCACGCATGGGAACGGTATCCATGGTGTGGCGCATGGCTTCGGTGGCCACCTGGTCCGCTTTATGGCGGTCGCCGAGGCCCATGGTGTGGGCCGATGCAATCGCCGCTTCTTCCACTACTCTTACAAATTCCAGGGCCAGTTCGAACTCCAGCAGGTTCGCATGCTTCTTTATCTCTGTCATTTTTTCCACGACATGAGTCGCCATAACACGCCTCCAAAAATTCCGGATGGGTCAACCCAGTTGCTAGAATGCGCTGACGCCCGTGACGCTCTCTCCGATAATCAGCGCGTGGATATCGTGCGTGCCTTCGTAGGTCTTCACGCTCTCCAGGTTCATCATGTGGCGCATCACCGGGTAATCGTCGGCAATGCCATTTGCGCCCAGGATGTCGCGGGCCATGCGCGCGCACTCCAGGGCCATCCATACATTATTGCGCTTGGCCATGGAGATGTGCTGGTGGCCAGCCTGGCCCGCATCTTTCAGCCTGCCCACCTGGAGCGCCAAAAGCTGGGCCTTGGTGATCTCCGTGACCATCCAGGCCAGCTTCTCCTGGACAAGTTGATGAGATGCAATGGGCTGGTCGCGGAACTGCTTACGAATTTTGGAATATTGCAGTGCCGTGTCGTAGCACGACATCGCCGCTCCCACCGCTCCCCAGCCAATCCCATAGCGGGCCTGGTTCAGGCACATCAAAGGCGACTTGAGGCCATCGGATAGCGGCAAGAGGTTCTCCTCGGGAATGCGGACATCCTGCAATGACAGCCCAGAAGTCACCGAGGCCCGAAGCGACCACTTGCCATGCACATTATCAGCCTTGAAACCAGGTCGGTCGGTCTCGACCAGAAAACCGCGGATGCGATTGTTGTGCTCTTCCGACTTGGCCCAAATCACAGCCACATCGGCGATCGAGCCGGAGGTGATCCACATCTTTTCGCCGCTGATCACATACTCCTTGCCGGCTTTCTTGGCTCGGGTACGCATTCCGCTGGGGTTCGATCCAAAGTCAGGCTCGGTCAGACCAAAGCAGCCAAGCTTTTCCCCCTTGACCATGGCCGGCAGCCATTTATCTTTTTGGGCGTCGCTGCCGAAGCTATAAATGGGAAACATCACCAGCGCCGACTGTACGCTGACAAAAGAGCGCACACCGCTGTCGCCACGTTCCAACTCCTGCATCACCAGGCCATATTCCATGTTCGACATGCCGGCGCAGCCGTAGCCCTTGAGATTGGCGCCAAAAAAACCAAGCTCGCCCATAGGTCGCACCAACTCGCGAGGAAAGCGGCCCTCACGATTGCACTGCTCGATGATCGGAATGAGGTTATCTTCAATGAATTTTCGGGTATTGTCGCGCACCAGGCGTTCATCTGCGTTGAGGAGAGAATCAAACTCGATGAAATCCACTCCCTTGAATTTAAAGACAGGCATAAATTGAATTCTCTTTCTGGATTTTTAAGGACGATGTTCGCCACGCCGGCTTATTGCAAGGGATAGGTAAGATATCTCTGCCCTTCGCAGCAAACTTCAAAAGCTAACAGACCAAAGATGAAAGGGTCAATGTCAATCGACTTGTTGCGACTTGTTGTTGATGGGTGCAATTAATAGTGCGAGTCAGATTTCGGAACTCAGAAGCGTGATTCCACCTATTCACCTTAAGAAATGAAAAACGTTGGACACTTGAATGTTTCAGCGCCGGAGGCGCGCTAAGAGGTTAGCCCAGGGTGAAACGCAGTGGAACCCTGGGAAAAGTTGTACGACATACACATGAGCCCCGGCGGGGCGGCACTCAGGAATGGTGGAAGATACGGCGCGTAACCCCAATACGGTTCACTTAAGGAATTCGAAGTTGTCAGGACTCAGATGGTCAGCGCCGGAGGCGTACTAAGAAGTTAGCCCAGCGTGTGAACGCTGGGAAAAGATTACAGATAAATGACAAGCCCCAGAGGGTCGACACAGGTTTTTCTTTTGCCCTCTCCGACAAATCTGTTAATCGAAAAGGTTCATGGAAAGCTTAACTGAACAGCATTGACAGTAGCCCAGCATGGTTCGGCGCTGTCAAGCGCCGAATCCAATGCTGGGTTAGCTTCAAAACCAACGGAGTCCCGTTAGGGACGGCTGAATCATTCCTCCTGGATTCCGTAAGCCGCCGATAATCTCTTGAATTCCTCTTCCAGGCTGATCCGCTTTTGATGTTCTGGTGGTCGCTGGATGTAGGCTATCGTCTTGTCTCGTTGGGAAGCTCCGATAGAGAACGTTCCCTATCCCTCCTGCCAAGAGAATCTTTCCCTTTCCGGAAAGTTTTTGTTGACCCATTTCGAAGATCGGGCTTTTAGCAATTGAACAGCTTTCGCTGGCGATATAGACAGCACAGATAGCTGTGAGACGTAGAATTCAACCGTCCCTAACGGGACTCCCATTTGTTTGGAAGATAACCCAGCATTGGGTTCGGCGCCTGACAGCGCCGAACCATGCTGGGCTACTGTCAATACTGTTCAGTTAAGCTTTCCATGAACCTTTTCGATTAACAGATTTATCGGAGAGGGCAAAAGAAAAACCTGTGTCGCCCCTCTGGGGCTTGTCATTTATCTGTAATCTTTCCCAGCGCTTACGCGCTGGGCTAACTTCTCGCCGCCCCTGCCGGGGCTGATCACCTCAACCCCAAACATGCTGCACTTCCTTAAGTGAACAGTATTGGGGCTAAAGCCTAATGTCACTTACTTTGTAACAAGGAGCCGTCCGTGCGTTTGATTTATACGAGTTGCGGGCTTCGCGCGACTGGCTTCTGCCGGAAAAATCGAGCGTTACTGAGTTGCCTTTTAACCTGGCGTGGAATATTTACGCATTCTCGGGGTCCTTCAGGCGCAAAGAGCGCGCCTTCAGGATGACAGGGTGTTTTAGAGGGGGAGATGATGCTCAGCCCACGAAAAGTAAGTGACATTTGGCTAAAGCCCGATTGATTCTAACGCTTTGAGACACGAGTAAACTTCCTTCGGCTTACCTCAGGACAGGCCGTGCCCTGACAGATCAACTCTGATAGCCCTTTTTCCGCAAGCTCTGAACTCGTGCCCTGCTCTTGCGCCAAAATCCCTATGGGGAGTGATACATTAATTTCGTGTCCACAGGAGAGAAATTCGAGAGAGCCGTCGCCATTATGGCCCGGTTGCGTGCGCCCGGAGGGTGTCCGTGGGACCGGGAGCAGACCTTTGATTCGATCAAGCGGTACACGCTGGAAGAAACTTATGAGGTCCTGGAAGCCATCGATAAACGCGACTGGCAGGAACTTACGAGCGAGTTGGGAGACCTGCTTCTCCAAGTGCTGTTCTATGCGGAGATGGCCAGAGAAGAGTCCCGGTTTTCCATTGACGACGTTCTCGATGCGTTGAGCCAAAAATTAGTCCATCGCCATCCTCACGTGTTTGGGGATGTGAAAGCAGACGATTCAGCCCAAGTGCTGAAAAACTGGGAGGCGTTGAAAGCCCAGGAAAGAAAAAACAAGAAGAGCCAGCTTGAGGCAACGGAACCGCAGCATGAATCGTTGTTGAATGGTGTCTCTTCCAAAATGCCTGCCCTGATGGAAGCCCACAAGATCAGCTCCAAAGCCGGACATGTAGGTTTTGATTGGCAATCGATTGAGGGTCTTTTCGAGAAACTGGCAGAAGAGACTCAGGAACTCAAGGCAAAGATCGGCGAACTGCCCCAAGGAGCATTAGAGAAACGCAGCAATGCGCAAGTCCCCGAGGGGCTGCGGGCGCGCCTTGAGGATGAAGTTGGCGACTTGTTTTTTGTTCTGGTGAATATTGCCCGGCATCTCTCGGTCGATCCCGAGTCGGCTTTGCGCCGGACCAATCGAAAATTCCGCCAGCGCTTCGGGTGGCTGGAAGAACAATTGCAGAAACAAGGACGCCAGCCGGAAGAGGCTACCATGGAGCAGATGGAAGAGCTATGGCAGCA
>DASZEU010000137.1:0-8795 GCA_035940535.1 Candidatus Angelobacter sp. | reverse complement strand
TTCCTCTGAAGCTCAATGTCAGGGTTACCCATGAGCGGCTGATTACCAAGGTCTTCATCGACTACAGCCGCGAGATTGCGATAGCAGCAGAATACGCGGATGAACATGGAGCAAAACACATCGCCGGAATCGCCCGCCTGGTGCGAAATCATTCGGATAGCGGTGCAGAAGTTGCCTTTATTGTGGCCGACAAGTATCAGAATCGCGGTTTAGGAAGCCATCTGCTGGAATCCATGATCGCGATTGCCCGCGCCGAGGGCATCTCCCGCCTCGACGGCACCGTGCTGTCGGAAAATATCAATATGAAGGATCTCCTGATGCGCGCCGGCTTTCATTTTGGACCGCCAGAAGATGGAGCAGTCACGGCGCTGCTGGACCTGGCAAAGAAATAGCCTGCCGATAAAGGCAGGCTATTTCTGTATTCGTCTGCACTTGGTGGCTGCTCACTCAATGTCGAGCAGCCCGTCCGTCGAAACCAAGATTGTCAGACTCCCCTATTCGTACTGCATTGATGTCAACATATCAACCAGAGACAGGTGCAGTCTGTGATCCAGATCACACATTTCTCATTTTTTTGGATTTATCTGCATTCCACACCGAGAAATACCATTGCTGCAAACAATAAAAGGGGCCCGCCTTGCCGCGCGGGCCCGTCGCTCTCTGAGTCTGGAGCGAGTGCTCAGGCTATGTGTAGCAAAGCAGTCGCCATCAGAGTCAGGAACAGGTGCAGAGATCCTTGGACTCCCCTTATCCTGGGGCCTCGCACGACTTCTACAATAAGGTCATGGAAATTTTCTGGCTGTGATCTATATCACACTAGTGAAAAATATTTTTTGAAGGCGAAGCGGGTTGCGCTAAGTACCAAGCCTCGATGATGAGGCAACTCACATCTTAAGGGCTAACGGCTAAGAACTAACGGCTGAGTGCCTTCAACTAAATTGACTCCGAAACACAGCCTTTATGTGCTGTAGTCGCGCTGACAACTCAGCAGACTCCTCTTTCAGTCCCAATTCGTTGGCCAGGCGGATGGCATCATAAAACGCTTCTTTCGCGTCGCTGTAGAGTCCGGTGGTTGAACCCGAAGTTTCATACATCTGGTCATAAGCCTTTTCGCCCAGGGCTTTGCAGGCGCGCAATTGATTGAGCTTACGCTCACGTTCCGTGGGCTGGATCGGGTCATCCACAGGAGAGAATTTTACCGGCAAAGCAGTAAGGATGGCGCGGTCATCCTTCAATCTTTGCAAGCGGTAGAGCGAGGGCAATTGACTGGGAACCTTGAATGCAGGGAGCAGGAACAGATCGGGGAAGAATGGCTGCTGTAAGAGAGAGTCCCAGCTTTCATCCGAAATCCATGCATCGGCGACAGGAAAGGCGCAATACTCGGCCTCCACGGCGACATACAGGTTCAGTAGGACCCGCAAGATTGTCATCGCAGCATCGGTGCTGAACCACTGCTCCTGGAAGGCCTCATATCGCTGGTGGAGCAAGACGCACGGAGGACGGCGGCCACGTAGACGGAATTCCAGGTGGAATCGTTGGCGCCCGGAGAACGCCACAATGCAGCCATCCCAAGACGAAGCTGAAGCCACCACGCTTGCTCCAGTAGGATCAGAGGACGGCTCCCCAGCCCGCCAAAACCGCTCCTGTTGGTCATACTCCAGGAACATTACGTTAAGTCCCCGCCGCATTTCGAATCCGTGGTCAAGCATGGCATGCATTGCCTTTTCAACAATCTGCTGCGGCGACTTTGCCAGCTCCCACAGTACCGCAGTGCAGCCATGGAATCGCGTGACCACAAGCTCCAGGGTCTCCAACGGGACCCTCTCGGTCACAGATTTGCCATCAGCATAGAAGCGCACCTCCGCCCCCAGAATTTGTCCGTCTTCGCTGCGACAGATTCCCGTGACGGTGCCTTCCTGGTATTTTGCGAGCCTCGCCTCTGGAAGCTCCCACAGAAGACGGACGGTTTCACCCTCGTAGAACACTTGATTTCCTCTGGTGTTTATGGGAAGACTAATCGCGACTCTGTTGCAGCCGCAACAAGAATTTCACGCGTTCATCTGCGGAATCAGCGGCGTTTTCTTTCCTTTGCGTCCTTTGCGTCCTTTGCGTCTTTTGCGGTAATGTCTCACTATGAACCGATCATTTCGCCTGATTCTCTGTTGCTGCCTCGTATTGGCAATTACGCCTTTAGCCCTTGGACAAACACCAAGCGCTTCGGCACAGAAAACCGACGCGCCACCACAGGCCAAAGAGAGCGATGTGAACAGCATTCAACACATTGTTGCCGCTCTGTACGCGTCGATCTCCGGCCCGGCCGGTCCGCGCGACTTGGACCGGCTTCGCTCTCTTTTCTATACCGGCGCCCGGATGATCCCCACACGGGCAGACCAGAATGGCAAGATCACGGCCACGAACTTGACCGTAGAGGACTATATAACCAAGTCCAAACCGTTCTTCGACAAAGAAGGCTTCTTTGAGACGCCCATCGCGAACCGGATCGAATCCTGGGACCATATCGCCCATGTTTGGAGTACCTACCAATCCCGGCATGCCAAAGACGAGGCGCCTTTTGCACGGGGCATCAACAGCATCGAATTGATGAACGACGGAAATCGGTGGTGGATCATCACCGTCTATTGGCAAGGCGAAGACAAAGCCCATCCGTTGCCAGAGAAGTACTTGGACAATTAACTCTTGTGAGTTAGCGGTAGTGGTTAAGAAATTACAAATTAGAAATTAAAAATTCTCTTCATGCGTATTACCAGCCGGGCCAAGACGATTGCTTTTTTCATCACACTGGGCGCTTGCCTGGTGGGCCTGGCGATTGCCCTTAACGTCAGTTGGATCATTCTTAGCTGGCGTGAGGTAGTGCCGCTGGTGCTGGGCATTATCGTTTTTTGCTTCATCATCGCGGGCGTGGTGCTGAATACCATCTTCCTGGTACGTGAGGTCCGGCGTAATGAACAACAGGACAGCTTTCTCAACGCTGTGACTCACGAGCTAAAGACGCCTATTACTTCGATCCGCCTCTACCTTCAAACACTGGAACGGCGGCCCATTGAAGAGTCGCAACGCCGCGACTTCTATCGCATCATGCTGGAAGACACCGACCGTTTGTTGGGTACGGTCGAGCAGGTGCTGAAGGCCGGCGAGGTGCGCAACGGACGGGCCAAGAAGAACTGGCGGGAGGTCGATCTCTCGGCCATGGTTCACGATTCACTGGAACTGGCGCGCTTGCGTCACAGCCTGGGTGGCCATGCGCTAAGGTTCGGCAAGGAGCCTCCTGCGGACATCACGGTCATGGGCAATCCCGAAGAACTGCGTACCGCCATCGCCAACCTGGTTGAAAATGCTGTGAAGTATTCCGGTTCCGAGCCTGAAATCATTGTTGATGTCACCATCCCCGATATCGACAGCGTGGTAGTAAGGGTTCACGACAATGGCATCGGCATTCCGCGCGCCGAGATGAAGCGTATCTTCAAACGCTTCTATCGCGTTCGCAACCGGGCCACCGAGCAGGTCAAGGGGACGGGATTGGGCCTATTTATCGTACGCTCCATCGTCCGGCGGCATGGTGGCGAGGTCTCTGCTGAAAGTGAAGGCGAAGGCCGGGGCAGCACTTTCATAGTTCGTTTCCCAAGGATTCATCGAGTATGAGCCGTATCCTGGTGGTAGAGGACGAGGCCCACATTGCCGCCGGGCTGCGCTTCAATCTAGAGGCAGAAGGCTATGCCGTAGACATTACAGATAATGGTGAGGACGCACTACGCCGTCTGCTGACCGACCGCCAGGATTTCGACGCGTTGGTACTCGACGTGATGCTGCCAGGCAAAGATGGCTTTTCGGTCGCCCGAGAACTGCGGGCCTCAAAGAACTACATTCCTCTGTTGATGCTGACGGCCCGTGGGCGGCCTGAAGACGTGCTTCACGGCTTCGAATCAGGCGCCGATGACTACTTGCCCAAACCCTTCAACCTCGACATCCTGATCGCGCGAATCAAAGGCCTGCTGCGCCGCAGAACATGGTCCCAGGATTCAAATGCTGTCGCCTCTCAGGATGCAAATGCAACGCCCGCCGGCGCACCCGACGTTTTCACCTTTGACGGCAAACAGCTTGATTTCCAAAAACTGCAACTGCGAATAGGCCAGCAGGTATTCCAACTCACGCTCATGGAGGCGGAACTGCTTCGCTACTTGATTCGCAACAGCGGACAGCCTGTTTCTCGCAAGTCAATCCTCGAGGATGTATGGGGCCTCCACGAAGATACCGACACCCGCGCCATCGACAACTTCATCGTTAGATTGCGCCGGTACATCGAACAGGAACCGTCAAAGCCACGCTACCTGCTAACCATTCGAGGTCTCGGGTACCAGTTCGAGCCTGAACCAAAGGGTTAGAGCAATTAATCTTAAGTTTTGTGCTGACGGTAGAAGAGCGGCCCTTTAGGGCCGCGTCCTGAGATGCATAAAATTGGGCTTTAGCCCCGGTTTATCCAAACGTAATGTCTAGCCAAAAATATTTGAAATTTCATATTCGGCTCTGAACAAGTTGTGAAATCTTATGAACAGTCTTTTCGAATTTGTTGCACTGGTTTTGTCAAACAATTTCGCGGTAAGTATCTAAAGATCACAAAACACTCTTTCGTGAATCGGGGAACTCTACGGCACTTTTTCTGCCTTCAATCCTGCCCATTCTTCCAGCAGCATGATCGTGGCTGCATAGTCGAGATCGCCGTACCCGGCGCGCTTGGCGGCCTCGTAGACTTCATCAATTTTCTCCAGGCCGGGAAGCTTCACTTCGTTTTCCTTCGCTGCATCGAGCATCAGGTGCATGTCTTTGTGCATAAGGCGCAGAGGAAAATTGGGGGAATAGTCTTTCTTCAATATAAAGGGCGCTTTGTACTCTGCGACTCCAGAGCGGATCATGGAAGCCTGTATCAGCTCAAAGAGCTTTTCGGGCTGGACGCCCAGTTTCTTAGCCAGAGTCAGTCCTTCCGCGAGACCCTCGAAGATAAATGCAATTTGTAAGTTCTGAGCGAGCTTGGCCGAAAGCCCCAAGCCATTATCTCCAATATGGATGATCTTCTTTCCCATGGCGTCGAACAGCGATTGCACACGGGCAATGGTGGTCTCTTTACCGCCGACGATGAAGATCAGCGAGCCGCCCTCGGCTGCTATCTTCGAGCCGGTGACGGGGGCGTCTAAAAAGTCGCAGCCTCGCTCCCGAAGCTTGGCAGCGAACTGGACGCTGGCCGAAGGAGCAATGGTGCTGGAGTCCGCTACCACAGCGCCTTTCTCTAGAGCCTGTGCAGCGCCATCGGGTCCGAAGAGGACTTGCTCGACAGCTTTGGTGTCAGAGACACAGATCCAGACCGCTTCCTTGCCTTGAACAGCTTCTGCAGGGCTGGCGGCAGTTTTAGCTCCCGGAACATCTTTGCCGGGAGTGCGGTTCCAGACTGTGACTTCGTGTCCGGCTTTAACGAGGTTTGCGGCCATAGGCCGCCCCATAATTCCTAGTCCTAAAAAGGCTGTACGCATACCTTTGGATTAAAAATTCAAGGTGTGGATGGCGTCAAGTCGAATTGCCATAATTGCCAGAACTACCAAAATTGCCAAAATTGAAAAAACAAGAACTCACTACCGATTAACCATACCGCGGATTGCAGGGATGCACGCGGATTTTGACGTTCAACAAATCCTTTGAGATCAGTGGTATCTGCGCAAATCAGTGGTGAGTTGGTTTTCCTGCGATCCGCGCTAATCCGCGTTCATCCGCGGTAAGGTCTCGTTCTGCTGGAGATGTTACAATTTTTAGTTTGCAATTGATCTGCTGAAGAGGAATTTGCAATGGCTGAAGTATTGACACAAGTTGCCCCTCCGCCCCAGCCGCTGGTGGCGCTTACCGAAGATGAAGTGTTGTTCCGTGAAAACGTACGCCAGTTTGCTGATCAAAGCATTCGCCCAAAGGTTAAAGAGATGGATGAAAAAGGGGTATTCGATCAGCAGATCATCAATGAGTTTTTCCAACTCGGCCTCATGGGGATTGAAATCCCGGAGCAATATGGCGGAGCCGGAGGACGGTTCTTTGAATCCATTCTCGCTGTCGAAGAAATTTCACGCGTGGATCCCTCGGCGGGAGTCGTAGTGGATGTGCAAAACACTCTGGTCAACAATGCCTTGATGCGCTGGACCACCGAGGACCAAAAGCGCCGATATCTGCCCAAGATGGCCAGCAATACGGTGGGCGCCTATGCTTTAAGCGAAGCCGGCTCCGGCTCCGATGCATTTGCCCTGCAAACCCGCGCCCAGCTTAAAGGCAGCGAATATGTGCTCAACGGGCGCAAGATGTGGATTACCAACGGCAAAGAGGCTGGGGTGTTCATCATGCTGGCCACCGTCGATCCTTCCGCCGGATACAAAGGCATTACTGCCTTCATCGTGGAAAAGAGTTTTCCCGGTTTCAGCGTGGGGAAAAAAGAAGACAAGCTGGGGATTCGGGCCTCGAGCACGTGCGAACTGATCATGGAAGATTGCCGCGTACCCAAAGAGAACGTCCTGGGTGAAGTAGGCAAAGGCTATAAGATCGCCATTGAAACTCTCAATGAAGGACGCATTGGTATCGGTGCCCAGATGGTTGGACTGGCCCGGGGGGCGTGGGAATACGCCAGCAAATATGCCCAGGAGCGAAAGCAGTTCGGGAAATCGATTGCTGAGTTCCAGGGTATCCAATTTCAGATCGCCCAGATGGCCACGGAAATCGAGGCCGCCCGCATGATGGTCTATAACGCTGCCCGCATGAAAGACGCAGGCATGAATTTTGTAAAAGAAGCTGCCATGACTAAGCTGTTTGCCTCTCAGGTGGCCGAGCGGGTTGCTTCGCTTTGCGTCGAGATCTTTGGCGGATATGGGTTCACGAAAGACTATCCTGTGGAAAAGTACTTTCGCGATGCCAAGATTGGCAAGATCTATGAAGGCACCTCGAACATGCAGTTACAAACTATCGCCAAGCTGGTGATGGGCGGAAAATAAGGACTTATTAATCCGAGGGCTGTGCAATAAATACTATAGAATCAACAGCTTGTGGAGTTGCTGTGCGCGCCGCCAGCAATTCTTGATTGTTTCTGTTTGCAAGCTGATTTAAACTGTTGCAACTTCGTCTGTGGTGCTCCCCTTGGCCAGGAAATCATAATACAGGAGTTTGCTTGTGGGGCAGAAGTCCCAAAACGAGCTACAGGATCTTACTACCGTTCACGGATTTTATCTCGCTGTTCTGCAAAAGAACCTGAACCATGGGGTGCCGGTTCCCGCCGAGATCAAGCATTCCGCCAACGGACAGGGAAGCACGCCTGAAGCAGCAATCGCATTGAAGAACTGGCTCGACCTGCTCGATATGGCCATCTGCCCGCCCATGGTTCGAGATGCGTTGAAAACCGTCCAGGGCTTCGAAGTTCCCCACTCGCTGCTGCGCTACTACGTCACCAAGGCCTCGCAGCGGGACAATGATCGCGACAAGCTGGACTGCGTAACCACGCTTCTGTTTCGCCAGGCCCCGCCAGAATCGCCACACAAGTGGCAGCGTCCTGAAACCGACAGCTCGTACTATTTCATGTCTGAGGCGGCGCAGGCATTTAAAGCCGAGCTTTACCGGGCTTTAGGAGTGTCGCAATTCGACGCCATGCCCTCCGATCACGTGCAGTTCCTGCGCGAATTCGAGTTTCTCTTCCAGGAGTTGGAAGAATTCAGGCACTTTGACCAGCTCATGGACTCCGGTATTGTTCAGCGTGTACGCGAAGTGAAGCAATCGCTGGGGAAATCGTTTTACCATCCTGATTCACTGGCCACCACGGCGGTTTGGAACGACGTCTTCGGACGCCGCTTTGACGATCTTTTCCACGACGCTACCAAACAGATCAAAACCTTCGCCGAGAACGTGCAGCGCGAAGGCGGCAGCATCATGAGCCGCGTGGAAGGCGACATCACCGTCAAGCAGCTTACCGAGATCAAGACCCAACAGATTCTTGCGCAAGACTACCAGTTTGCCCAGGACTCGTTCCGCAAGGTTTCAAAATTCAAGAAGGCCGTCGACAACAAGAAGTCGGGCCGCGTGGTGTACGCGCCGATTCCGCCGAGAGCAGCGCCAATAGCGCCACAAGCCGCAACGCCGGCTGCGCGTCCTACGATTCCGGCGGCTCCTCCTGAGGTACAGCCGTTGGCAGCAGCTACCGCGGAAACTATAGCTCCGTACCGGCAGGCAGCACCTCCACTTCGTCCTCATTCGCCACCGCAAGCGGGTCCGCAGGCAGAGGTGCTGGCGGTGCCCCCCTCACAGGCAGTGCAAAATGCCATTCAGGAAGGCAAGATTCACAGCGCCAGAGAAGCGATCAAGAACTACGTGCGCACCGCCGATTCGAAATATGCCCACATCGTGCCGATCAAAAACAGCAAGATTACGCTGACCACGGCCGAAGTAGAGGCCTTTCGCACCGATTATCAGGGTGAGAAGAGTTTTCGCGCCGATTATGTCAACATCATCATGATCCTGGTGGCCTACCTCTCGCGCATGATCGTCGAGGTGGACGAATACAACCAGAAGACCAGCTCGGCTTATCTCTGGAAGCCACACGTGGATGCTTTGGGCTATCTGCTGACCACCCTTGACCGCGTGAGCATGGAAGCCGAGCAGATCAGGAACATAGCCAAGCAGCGTGGATTGCAAGACAAAGCCTCAGCCATTGAGGCTTCCCTGGCAAAGCTCAAAGAATATGCCCGTACCGTCTCGCAGACTTTGCAGTC
>DASZEU010000136.1:0-12748 GCA_035940535.1 Candidatus Angelobacter sp. | reverse complement strand
GCCCAGGCGGTCCCGGAATCTGTGTTCTTTGACAAAATTGCCACATCGCCTGAGAGGAAATTCCCTTTTGTCATCTGCGGCTTGCCTGAGAAGTCCTACATAATGAAAGCGGTTACAGCCGTAACAACCCGTAACAGAAATCGCCTGTATTCATGCGGGTTGTAACGGGTGTAACCGGTGTAACGGCTTTTTTTTTACACACCCGCCGCCCCGGATGCTCGTAGCGGCGTAGCGGCAGTAATGTCCAGCACCTGCAAAACTCTCTTTCTTTGACGAACTGATTTTTTCAGCGGAGCTTGTACAACCTCCCCCGATCACGCAACCGGTTCCAGATAGAGAAACTCTCGAATATAAGGGTCTTTCACCTTCGCTAACTCGGCTACGCTTGCATCAAAGATGATCTTTCCATCTTTCAGGATCAGGAACGTCGTGTGGAGATCGCGTGCTACGTGGCCTTCGATGGCTTTCATGTGCTTTGTTTGGGGGTCGTAATAATGGGTTGCGAGCATGAAACCATCTTGTAATCGATGGCTTACGAGAAACGCGCTGGTTTTGTTGACATCGCGTTGCTTCATGATCAGCTCAACGATAGTCGTTGAGGTGATCGGATCGAGGCCGCCGGTGGGGGAATCATAAAGCAGGATCTCCGGTTGCGTGATGATTGCGCGGGCGATGCCCACGCGGCGCCTCATGCCGCCCGAGAGTTCCGAGGGGAACATGTCCACAGTATGTTCCAACTCGACAAACCGAAGAGCTTCCCGCACACGCTGGTCGATTTCGTTTTCCGGAAGCTTCTCTTCCATCAGCCGAAAGGCCACGTTGTCTCGCACCGTCAACGAATCAAACAATGCGCTTTCCTGGAAGACAATCCCGACTTTGTTGCGCAGTTCGAATAACTGCTCCTCGGTCATCGAAGTAATATCGTGTCCTAAAACATAAATGTGTCCGCGATCGGGCTTGATGAGTCCCAGGGCCAGCTTCAAGATCGTGCTCTTACCAGAACCGGCAACTCCCAGCAGGACCTTCGTCTCTCCTCGTTTGAGTTCAAGAGAAATGCCATTCAGCACCTGAAGTCCTTCAAAGCTGATGGCAACATCTTCAAAGATGATCGCTTTGTGGACTGTATCAGATGGAAGATTTTCTGGAATCGGCATAAATGATATTCAACTGACTGAGCCTAGCAATATCCTGGTAATAAATGTATTTACCACCAGGATCAGGATTGACGCCGCCACTACTGCCTGCGTAGTGGACCTGCCTACTCCCTGCGTGCCTCCGGTAGTGTTTAGCCCGTAGTAACAACCGACGGTGGAGATAATGAAGCCGAAGAATACTGGTTTGATCAGGCCCATGAAAACATCATCGAAGGAGAGTGACTGGTAAGCGGTGTTCCAGTATTGGAAGGAATCCACGCCCAGCAATATATAGGAGACAAAGTATCCGCCCACCAGTCCTACCAGGTCGGAAATGATGGTGAGAAAGAAGAGCATGAAGGTCGTGGCTACCACCCGAGGCGTAACCAGCTTTTTGGAAGGATCGGTACCCAGCGCCCGCATGGCATCGATCTGCTCCGTCACCTTCATCGAGCCCAGCTCACTGGCCATTCCGCTGGCGTTTCTTCCCGCCACCATCAGGCTGGTAAGCACCGGACCCAGCTCGCGAATCATCGAGAGCGAAACAAGCTGGCCGATCAGCGCGAGCGAACCGAACCGCTGCAAGGTGTTGGCACTTTGCAAGGCCAGGACCATGCCGGTGAACATACCGGTGAGCACCACAATAGGCAGAGAGCCCACGCCAATCAGGTCGGCCTGTTGGATCGCGTCAGCAATATAGCGGGGCCGCCGGAAGATGTTTGTAACCGACCGGGCGGCGAGAAAATAATAATTCTGTGCAGCCGCGATATTCCGCTTAATTGCCAGGGTAGGAGAGCTCAAGGCCATGAAAGAGCCAACTATAACAGAGGCCCGGTGAATTCTGAAACCACTGATGGCTTTAGTCTTGGATAAATGAGACGTTGTAGTGGTCAATGATCCAACGCTGTGCCGCTCCTACGGGGCTTGCGTGTCTGTTCTGGCGTTTTCCCAGGGTTCCACTTCGTTTCACCCTGGGCAAACGTCTTAACGCGCCTCCGGCTCTGGGCGTTTCAGTGTCCGAGTTCCGCAGCTCTCAAGATGCTTCTTTGGACCGCTTTTTGATCTCAATGCTCAGACGCTTGATCTTCTGGTTCAGGGTTGAGAGGGGTATGTGGAAGCGGTCGGCCGCTTCGGTTTGGTTCCAGTTGCATTTTTCGAGCATCTCCATGATGATGCGGCGCTCGCAATCTTCGATGATTTCAAACAGCGAGGCATCAGGACGATGCTCAAAAATCTTTCCCGCGGAGCCTCGGCCCACAATGTGATCGGGGAGCAGATCGATCCCGATGATGGGGCCATTGGAGAGCACCACGGCGCGTTCAATCACGTTTTCTAACTCGCGGACGTTACCCGGCCATCCATAATCCACGATCGGGCGCAGGGCCTCGGAGGAGATGTGGCGTGCCGCTTTCCCGTTCTCTACAGAAAACATCCCCAGGAAATGGTTCACCAGCAGCGGAATGTCTTCTGTCCGGCTGCGCAGCGGCGGTAGATCGACCGTGATGACATTAAGGCGGTAGAAGAGGTCTTCGCGGAAGCGTCCTTCGCGCACCAGCGTCTTCAAATCAATATTGGTGGCGGCAATCACTCTTACGTCAACCTGGATTTCGTGAACGCCTCCCAGGTGCATGAACTTCTTGTCTTGTACCACGCGCAGGATCTTCGCCTGAGTTTCCAGGCTCATGGTGCCGATTTCATCGAGGAAGATTGTGCCTCCGTCGGCAACCTCAAACAGACCTTTCTTGGAGGAGACAGCGCTGGTAAAGGCGCCTTTCACGTGGCCAAAGAGCGTGGATTCCAGCAGATCGGTGGGCATGGAGCCGCTGTTCACCGGCACAAAGGGGCGGTTCTTGCGCGGAGAATTGGCATGGATGGCCTTGGCAATCAGTTCTTTGCCGGTGCCGCTCTCTCCCTGGATCAATACTGTGGAACGGCTGGGCGCGACTTGTGAAACCAAGTCGAAGATCTTGAGCATGGCCTCGCTCTTGCCCACAATATTTTCGAAATTGTAGCGTTGCTTCAGGGCGCGTTTAAGCTGCTCATTTTCCTCTTCCACGCGGCGGCGAGATATCGCTGCGCGCACGTCGGCCAGCAGCTTTTCGTTGTCCCACGGCTTCTGGATGAAGTTGTTTGCGCCGCCCTGCATGGCCCGCACGGCGTTATCGACCGTGCCGTAAGCGGTAATCATGATCACAGCCAATTGGGGGTCGCGGTCCCGAATTTCTGCAAGGATTTCCAGGCCATTGCGATCGGGCAGGGCAAAATCCAGCAGCACCAGATCAAACGGGCACTCGCCTAGCTTGATGAGTCCCTGCTCGCCCGTACTGGCGGATTGAACCGAGTAACCTTCAAACTCCAGCAAGGTCTCCAGCGACTCTCGAATTGCGGCCTCGTCGTCAATAATCAGGACAGAGCCCGCGGTGGTGGCTTCGACATTGTGACGGCTTAAAACTGCTACTTCAGACATTTACGGCCTTTCTAATCAGGGGGAATTCCAGATAAAAAGAAGTGCCCTGGCCAGGATTGCTCTCTACCCGTATCTTTCCAGCGTGCTCTTGAATGATTCCGTAGGTTACGGAGAGTCCAAGACCCGTGCCTCGAGACTGGCCTTCTCGCGGCGTGGTCTTGGTGGTGAAGAACGGATCGTAAATCTTACTGATATGTTCCGGAGCAATGCCGGCCCCGGTGTCGCTCACGATAATGCTGACTCCATTGTTGACGGCCGTTCGGATACTCAAAGTGCCACCGGTTCCGGCCATGGCGTCTTTGGCATTCACAAAGAGGTTCAGAAATACCTGCTGCAACTTGCCCGGATTGCCGTAGATCAACGGCAGGTTCACGTCCAGATCGGTTTCCAGCTTGATTTGAGACGTCTTGAATTGATGTTCAAGAAGAGTGATGGTCTCGGCAATGATCTTGTTTACGTTGACGTCGCTGAATTCGGTGCTGCTGGTGCGGGAGAAATTCAACAGGTTATTCACGATCTCTGAAGCGCGGAAGGTCTGGCGCGTGATCTTCTCCAACAGGCTGGAAACCTTCTCATCTCCATTGACTTGCTTGATCAGCATCTGCGCATAACTGGAGATGACTGCCAGCGGCGTGTTGACCTCGTGGGCCACACCTGCGGCCAGCAGCCCGATAGAGGACATCTTCTCAGCTTGGCTGAGCTGCGATTCCAGTTCGATACGCTCGGTAATATCGTCAACAATGATCAGCCGCCCGATCACATTGAATTTCCTGGTTACAAGCGGGGCGATCGCGACGTTGGTGATGCGCGTATCACCGGCAGGCGTATTCAGCCGGAATTTATAAAGATTGTGGATTCCGGGGTTCTGCCGGAAGCGGTAGAACTCTTCCATGAATGTCCCGGGAAAGACCTCGCTCAAACGTTCGCCGAGAACCTGGGCCCGAGACATGGCATACATAACTTCCATCTGCGCATTCCAAGACTCGATCCGGTCTTCAAGATCGACCGCCAGAACACCCACGCTGATCGATTCCACGATGTTCTCGTTGAAGTCTTTAAGCCGCTCGTATTCGCTGGCTTTTTGCTCCAGGGAGGCATACAGCTTGGCATTCTGGATTGCGATGCCGATATACCCGGCCAGGGTCTCCAGCAACTCCACATCTTCGCTGGAAAGAAAATCACCAGCCATCGTCTTGCCCAGCGCCACTACGGCAATCGTGCGGTTCTGAACAGTGCAGGGGATGTAATAATTCAGGTCCAGCTTGGCAATGGTTTCCCGCGCTGTCGCGCTCTCCCGCAGTGCCTTGCGGGTGTTGTCGAAGAAAATATGTCCAGCGTAGAACTCTGGCCGCTCCACCACCAAGAAGCTCAAATCCAGGGAACCGGTGTAGGAGATGCCAAACGACTTGGCCATGACGAACTCTTCAGAGCTATTCCCTGTAGCCAGGAAGATGGCAATTCGATCCACCAGCAAGGTACGCGAGAGACGGTCTATTACGGAGCTGAGCATGGCGCCCAGATCGGTCTCTGAGCTTAACTCGCGGCCGAACTCGATCAAGGTGCGCCGGTAATCGTAGCGTTTGCGGTAGAAGAAGCGGTCAACCCGCTCCTGGAACCAGTTCTTCAATGGATCAAAGGCCAGCGCTGTAACAATGATCGCAGCAATCAGACCTGTGGGGCCGGAATTAGGCAGTTTGGTATGGACGGCTTCTGCCAGGGCAGCGACCACGGCAAAGTAGGCCCCGACAATGGCTGCTGTGGCCAGCGTATAAGCCACGCCCCGCTTGAAGATGATGTCCACATCCATGAGGCGGTAGCGCAAGATGGCGTAGCCGAAGGTAAGCGGCAGAAAGACCAGGGAGAACCACGAGACCTTCATTCCCGGAGTGGCCACGGCGCCAGAGAGGAATGGGACCACGTAGAACAGGGTAAAAGGAGCAATTGCCAGCACTGTGCCGCGCGAGATCCACTTCATTTGCTGGCGCAGAATGGGGAGATTGGCCTTGCGATAGCTGTCCCAAAGCACAGCCGCAGCCACAATGAAATACAGGGCCAGGTACAGCATCTGCAGCCGGTCAAGGTTCCAGCGGAAAACTTCGCTGGCCTCCAGGCTGTTGATGGAGACCGCGTAAATCGCCACCAGCACGGCCCCCGGCACATAGACGAGCGGTATCAGCCACGCACGCTTTTCCAGGAACTTTTTCGCGGGAAAAGTCAAAGCAAAGTGCAGGAACAGTGCCGGTTGCAGGGAACAAGCGACAATGTTTCCCCAATAGATGATCCAGTCAAACAGGTTCAGTTTGCCGGTATAGTGGAACGAATAAAGGACAAATGAAACCAGGCAAAAAAGATAGAAGTGTGTGGACTTGGGCGCTGTCCAGCGTCGTAGAAGGACGTAGACGCCAATTCCCAGGTAAATTAACGCAATCAGCCTCAGGCCTTGGTACAGGGAGCGGTCGGCTGCTTCCAGAATTACACCAACTTGGTCAAGGTGAACGCCACCCCGCTCCAGTTCGTAGTAGGCCTTAAGCAAGGTTCCGGTTTTGTAGAACTGGCGGATCAGGTCAGCAGAGCTGTGCAGCGTCTGGTTGTTAACGGTCAGGAGCAGGTCACCGGGCTTGATGCCTGCATGATCCGCAGGCCCTCCGGGAATCACTTGCCGTGCGCGGAATACAAAGGTCCAAGCCACTCCGCCATTTTTCGATGGGCTAAATAAATCTGCGGCTTGGCTGGGCGCGGGCAGCTCAATGCTGGTCTCACCCTTTACCCCGTCATGAACCAGGACGTAGGTGACTTTGGATCCTGGACCGGCGTTGCTTAGCAGCGTCTTCCATTCTCCCGCCGTGGTTATCTTTTCGCCATTGATACTAAGAATGCGGTCACCGGTGCGCAGGCCAGCCTTATCAGCCGGACTACCCTGGAGCACGCTCTGCGCTTGAATGATGCCGGTTTCGACCCACCAGACTCCATCAACAGGTGTGGGATTTTTTGTTTCCTTGGTGCGTTCCGCTGAATAGTTGATTACGGCAAAGATGACTGCGGCCAACGTCAGCAAGGCCAGCAAGAGGGCCGAAAACCGGAATAGAAAATCTCTTCGCATCCGCTGTGCCGCCAGACGATCCCTGCCCCCATGTCTGCTGAAAGCAGGTGTCTTCCCCGGGGATTGAAGCAACTCAGATGCCATGACCAAGGCACTACGGATTTCAATTAAGTCTTGTGATTAGAAGTGTTTACAGGATTATAAACAGTGGGCTCGGCGAAAACTACAAAATAATGGATTTTGATTTGAATTATTGTATGGAAGGCTGGTGGCAGCACGGACTTGTAGGGATGAATTTATGCCCACCGTAAGGTTCTTAGGTACTCGGAAACTAGGCCTTCACGTTATGTAAATAAAAATGCGGGACGCTTTAAATAACACGTCCCGCAGAACAGAAGCGACAGAGGCGATATCAGTTCATTTTGATTCTGTAATGTAGAAAGCCGGTTGCCTTACCATGCTTGTATGCCCCTGAAAGAATGTTGGACGGAAATCGATGGCCTGCGAATCCACTACTCCCAGGCCGGTCAGGGGCGTCCTCTGTTGCTGCTCCACGGATTGCTGGGCGGATCATTCTGCTGGCGTTTCAACATCGAAGCATTGGCAGAAAAGCATACTGTCTACGCGGTTGATTTGCCCGGAGCGGGCCTCTCCGATGCTCCACCCAATACCGATTGCAGTATGCAAGCCCAGGTTAGCCGCCTGCTTGAATTCATTAGCAAGATGGAGTTGCGGGAACTAAGCGTGATCGCATCTTCCTGGGGTGGCGCTGTCGCTTTGCTGCTGGCAGCTATGGATGCTCAACCTACTGAAACGGCTAACGGTGAGCCGCAATCGAGTCGAATTCATTCGCTGGTTCTTTGTGCACCGGTGAATCCGTGGTCGAGCTTTGGGCAGGGGAGAATCAAGTTCTTCAAAAGCCTTGTAGGCGGCGCTCTGCTGCGAATGATGTGGCCAATTTGCCGGCCTGTGCAAGCCATTGCTCTGAATCGAATGTATGGCGACCCGGCCCGCATCGCCCCTGGGAGTCTTGACGGTTATGTGTCTATGATTTTGCGGCCGGCAAGGGCACGCAACGCTCTGAATGTGCTCAGGCATTGGCATCAGGATGTGGAGCTGCTGCAACGCCATATCGGCGAGGTCAAGGCTCCCAGCCTGCTCGTATGGGGAACGAAGGATGGCGCTGTAGACATCCGCTCCGCAGAGATGTTGCGCCAAGCCCTGCCTGCGTGCGAACTCGCATTGTTTCCAGGCGCAGGGCACCTGCCTTTTGAAGAAGTTCCCGGTGAATTCAATAATCGAATCTTGGAGTTTCTCTCCCGGTAATCTCCAGTCCCTTAGGAATCGGAGCTGCTGCTATCGGACGAAGAACCGCTGTCGGACGATGAGCTACTGTCATACGAAGATCCACTGTCGGAATCCGAACTGCAATTCGAATCCGAGGAAGAGCTGTTGTCTTGATCATCGCTGCATCGGTCGTCAGACTGCGAGCTATTATCCAGCAGGGTAGCCGCCGCTACGGAAGAGTTTTCTGTTCCATTCCCATTGTATGTTCCAGCAGAGTTCCCGGCAGCCAGCATGTCAGAAAGAACGTCGCTGGTCGCAGAAGGAGAGGAATAAAAGGACCGGCTGCGGTACAAGCTGGCTGAAGAATTCACCGGCTCGTCATCAGGGCCTATCTCAGCCATTGGCTGCTGGCCAGACGTCTTTCGAATCACGACCACGAATATTGCGATCAGACCGATACCCAAAAGCAAAAGCCATCCAAGACTCATAGGGCGATTCTCCTTATGTAATGTTCAATACTCCGGATTTTTGGCGTACCCTCATTATTGAAATTAGTGACGCGAAAGTCTCAAGTGTTTCACGTTGGATTCAAGATTTCATCGAAGGTTGAATTAAAATTTGTCGAATTTTGGCCGTGGCGCAGGGCAATAATCGGCCATAATCGCGTTCTAGATAGCAAGGCAACGGAAAAATGCAGCGCCCTAACACCCTGAAATCGTTTCTTGCCGGCATCGATGGTGAAGCCTGGCTACGCTTTGGCCTTTCCGTTGTGGGTTTGGCCCTGGCGTTTTTTGCAGCTCTGCTCTCCACCGTGACCCGCGAATCAGGCAATGTGGCCGCTACAACGCTTTTTGCCACGACCGCGCTCTTGCTGGCCGGCGCGGTGGGGGTCACGACCGTGCCGTACCTGACCCGCCGGGTCGTTCGTGGACGGCTACGGAGCGCCCTTGATTTTGAGATCACGCGCGAGGGCATTGCTTATCTGGGCGTGGCCCTGGTGATTGGCGTTGCCGCCCTGAATACCAACAACAATCTGCTGTTCATCGTATTGGCCGCCATGCTGGCCGCCATCGCCGTTTCCGGCTTTGCATCCGCTGCGGTGCTGCGTGGGCTGGAACTGGATATAGCCTTGCCCGAGACCGCCTTTGCCGGTCGTCCGATCGTTGCCCGTATCAGGCTGGTGAATGCTCGCCGCTGGATTCCGGCTTTTTCGGTTAGCGTGACCGTGGCCTCCAACAAGAGAAAAAAGAAACTCAAATGGGAATGGCAGAAAAGCGAATTCACCTTTCCCAAGCGCCGCACCTGGTTGCGCTTGCCTGACTACACGTTGCGCCGCAAGGCTCCAGCAGCTAAGCCGCCAGAGATTTTTGACAGGCCGGTTTACTTTACCTACATTCCCTCTCACACCACTGCGGAAGCCCAGATAGAGTTGAAGTTCCCCCGCCGGGGCCGTTACAGCCAGGATGAATTCATCCTGGCCACACGCTTTCCGTTCTCGTTTCTTATTAAGAGCCGCAAGATCAACATTGACCGAGAGCTGTTGGTCTATCCTGCCTTGCTGGAAGCGGACGATTTTCTGGATGTCCTGCCCATGGTGACTGGAGAGTTCACTTCGAATACGAGAGGACGCGGCAGCGAACTTTACCTGATCCGCGAGCATACGCCGCAAGACCCTGTACGGTTTGTGGATTGGAAGGCCACGGCCAAAACCGGCGCCCTAAAGGTCCGTGAATTCACACGCGAAGACGAGCGGCGTTTGCGTATTGTCTTTGACAATCCCGGGCCTGGGGCCGTCCCTGTAGCTGCCTACGAACGCGCCGTCTCAGTGGCCGCATCTCTGGCTGGGCATTTCACCAGCCAGAACGTTGAAGTCTCTTATGCAGCACCCGGATACGGCGGCGGAGCCAACCTCCACGATTTCTGGAGGTATCTGGCCCTCGTCCAGCCAGCCGAGCCCGCCGGAGGCGAGTCCATTCTGAATTCCTTGCCGGTTTCTGAGGATTACAACATCGTGATCACCGCGCGCCAGCCAGGCAGCATTTCCACTGCTCTTTGGGCCAGCTCTTACATCATCTATATGGAACCGTGAAGGCGGAAGAACACAGTTTCCTAAAACCTAAACCGAAGCTACCTGCTGCGATGTTTGCCAACTCATCTTCGGCTTGCTGGGCCTGGGCGGACTCTTGAGTTCTGTTGTTTTTTGCACATCCGGTGGTGCCCCCATCAAGGTTTCACGTACAATTTTGTAGGCTCATCATGGATTCCTCTGTTCTGCGCCAACTTCGGAAGATTGCCGGTCCAGACGCGGTTCTTGACCGCCCTGAAGACCTCATGCTCTACGAGTATGACGCGGGTGTGGACAAGAGCCGTCCCGGCGCTGTTATCTTTCCTCAGAATACTGAGCAGGTGTCACGGGTGTTGCGCCTGGCCCACGAAATGAAAGTTCCCGTGGTGCCGCGAGGGGCGGGAACCGGCCTGAGCGGCGGGGCGATTGCGCGCAAAGAAGCGATTGTGCTTTCGCTGGCACGCATGAACCGCATTCTGGAGATTGATATCCCCAACCAGCGCGCCGTGGTGCAGCCGGGCGTGGTGAATCTCGAATTGAGCAATGCCACCGCACCCTTTGGCTTCTACTATGCTCCGGACCCTTCCAGCCAGAAGGCCTGCACCATTGGCGGCAATGTGGCCGAGAATTCTGGCGGGCCTCACACCCTGGCGTTGGGTGTCACGGTAAACCATGTGACCGGCGTGGAGGTGGTGCTGCCCGATGGACGCATCACTGAGTTTGGCGGCAAAGCCCAGGATTCCTGTGGTCTTGACCTTACGGGTTTTTTTGTTGGATCAGAGGGCACGCTAGGCATCGCCACGCGAATTACTGTAAGGCTTACCCGGCTGCCTGAATCCGTGGCGACCTTGCTGGCAATCTTTAACAACGTGCAGGATGCAGCCAACACCGTGGTGGCAATCACGCAAAGCGGCATTACACCTTCAGCCCTGGAGATGATCGAGGGTTGGTTGTTGCAGACCATTGAGGCCGCTGTACACGCTGGTTATCCGCTCGATGCCGGAGCTGTGCTGTTGATCGAGCTGGAAGGCCTGAAGGAAGCCGTGGAAGAGCAGGCCGAGGCCGTGCGGCTGGCGTGCATGGGCCAGAAGGCGCGCGAGGTTCGTCGCGCCAAGTCGGAGCAGGAGCGCCAGCTTCTTTGGCTGGGACGCAAAACTGCATTTGGAGCCATCGGACGCATTACCTCGTCGTATTACACCCAGGATGGCGTGATTCCCCGCACCAAGATTCCGGCGACGCTGGCGGAAATTGCGCGCATCAGCGAAAAGTATGGTTTGAAGATCGGCAATGTATTCCACGCCGGGGATGGCAATTTGCATCCCCTGATCCTGTTCGATGGCCGTGATCCAAGAGGCAGGGAGACCAGCAGGCTCGCAGCCAAAGAGATCATGAGCTACTGCATGAGCGTGGGTGGATCGATCACGGGCGAACACGGAGTCGGCATGGAAAAAATGAACCTCATGCCTCTTATGTTCAACGAAGATGACCTGACCGTTATGATGCGGCTGCGCAACGCCTTCAATCCGGAATCGATTCTTAATCCGCAAAAAATGCTGCCGGAAACGCATATATGCCGCGAGATCACCGGTCCGCTGCCTAAGGCCAAAGTCGAGCCGGTACCGGAGTTGCGTCTGTGAGCACCGTAACCGCTCCCGGCGCAATTGAACGAGAACTGGCTTCGATTGCCGGCGAAAAGTGGGTCTCTGCGGGAACGGACACTTTTGAGATTAACGGCGTTCGTCCTGCCTGGACCGTTGCTCCTGGATCAGCCGAGGAGGTTGCAGCCATCTTGCGTGTGGCCAACGAGCGCGATCTGGTGGTGGCGCCCGCCGGAGGCTTTACCAAGCAGCAAATCGGCGGGATACCCGAACGCCTCGACATCCTGGTGCGAATGGAACGGCTCAATCATGTGGAGCATTATGATCCTGGCGATCTCACAATCGGCGTCGGGGCCGGTATTCCATTTTCAGAGATGCAAAGTGCTTTGGCGGAGCATCAGCAGTGGATTCCACTGGATGCGCCCTTGTCAAATGCCGGATCTAGGTTGAATGCCGCGACCGTTGGCGGCCTGCTGGCGACTGCTTCATTCGGCCCGCTCAAGTCAGGCTTTGGCGGACTGCGTGATTTTTGTATCGGTGTGCAGTTTGTCACCGCTGACGGAAAAATCGCCAAGGGCGGAGGCCGAGTTGTAAAGAACGTGGCCGGCTATGACCTGATGAAGCTGCTCATCGGAAGTTATGGCTCGTTGGCCATTATCACCAAAGCCAATTTCAAAGTTTTTCCCAAGCCCCGGCAAACGCGCACCTTTGTGTGCTCCTTCGCCGGCTTGCAGGAGGCGATGGCGTTTCGAGATTCCATCCTGAAATCGCCGCTTACGCCTATATGCCTGGAGATCATTTCGCCTCAGGCGCCGGAGTATCTCAGCGATCCTCCCACGCCCCGTGATCCCGATGAATATGCTCCGTCTCAGCCGGTCGGTACACCTCCCAGCATCTGGCATATCGTGCTGCGCGCTACGGGGAGCGATAACGTGCTGGGCCGTTACCGGCGCGAATTGGGCCAACAGGTTGCACGCGAATTGGAAGGCAGCGCCGAAGAGCAGTATTGGTCCTGGGTCTCGCATTTTGAGTACAGTATTCTCGGGCGGCATCGCAACGCGCTGGTGATTTATACCCACGTAAGCATTCAAAATGCCGGAGCCGCGATTGAGGCGCTGGAGCGCGCTGCGCTCGACTACAACTTTGTTCCCGCCATGG
>DASZEU010000135.1:0-33210 GCA_035940535.1 Candidatus Angelobacter sp. | reverse complement strand
GTTGCCGGCAGGAGTACAGGGAAATTTGATCGTATTCAGCTTAAGCCATGGGCACATCGTCATCATTTGATAGAAAACCTGGGTCGCATGTACATGCCCGGGATCAGGAATGACCGTTGGTGTCAAATTGACGCCTAATGTGGCCATTGGAAGGCATGCATCATTTTGGAACAGCGGCTGATAGGCGCAGTTTCCGGCTTGCTGGACTTGTATACCTTGCAGCCTTGCCTTTTGGTAAAAAAAAGAGACTCTGCTGGCCACCAATTGCTCCGGGCCATTATTGATCTCCACGCAAGTAGTGTTTAAGCCGATCATTAAATCGGGAAGTGGCAGTTCCAACATGAAAAGAGGAGGAGTACATGCGCCTGGTTGCGGGGGTACAGAATCACTACAGCTCCCTTGCGATGCTGTATATATTTCGACACCCTGGCATTTCATTTCTTTGGCGCCGTCTAATCCTTTCAGTTGAAAGATGGGAGAATTCGGGACGGTAGAGCCGACGTTCAACTGTGTTTCATTCGTGCTTGTTCCCATCCAAGGCTGATGGGGAAGGGAAAAGGTTCGCCCGACTGGAGCAGCCATTGCGTAGATCGTGGTCTCGCTTTGGCTTTGTTCTTCCCAAAAACAAAACGGTCCGGTGAAAGTCACGACCAAAGGTTTTTCATTGGGCAGAGTGCACTGCTCCTTCTTGCAGGCCGGTAGGGCGGCAGTGTTGAGAGTGGATGCTGCGAGCAATGCCGCGGTACCCTGTTTGATTAGCTCACGCCGGTTCATAAAATTGGCTCCTCAATTCAAAGAAATTAAATTTCTGTTTTTTCAGTACACATTACTCTCACCAAATGCCGAGAACGCCGCCCAATAATACGGGTGGAGTCGTCCCGAGTTGTTGCGAAATGCCCGGGAGGCATTCTGAAGCGCCACAGGCACAGAATGGCCAGACAAGGCAGCACTGTAAAATGAGACCATCAAATCTGTCGTTGACATGGAATCTACATTCCAACGGCTGGCTACCACCGTTCGCACACCAGCTTGCAGGAACTGGTTTACCAGGCTATTTGACTGCGCCACTTCGCCGGCTCGGGCAGTCGCACAAGCTGAAAATACCGCCAGTTTGACATTTTTCAAGTCTTGCTTGTCTGAGAGAGAGTTTAGATCGGCACCCGTTTCATCGATGGCCAAAGCCCCATCTGCCAACGTCACCATCGCGCCTGCGTGGCCCACTCTCGCATGTCCCACGTAGTGAAAAACACTGCTCCCCAGGAGTCCTTTTCGAACATTTTCCAGCCGGGCTCTCGTTCCAGATAAGACAGTGGAATGAGGGAACTGCTCGCTAACCTGATAGGCCTCGGATGCCGCGCCGGGCGGCGGTTCTTGTGATCCACTGCCGGAGGTTGGAGCGGCGACGATCAGTGCCTGATCCACGGGCTGTAGCAACGCCTCAGAACCAACCCCATTGCGAGTTGCTAAAAGCGGCGTCATGGTAATTGCATATCGATCGCCGAAATATGCGCCTGAAGAATCTACTAATGCCTCCAACGGCAGTTTTCCGAGGGGGCCGTCGGGTTCAATGATCAAACTGCCATTGGAAGGCAGCCATTGGGCTATCGGCTTAATCAACAAGGTATAGAGGGCTTGAGCATCGGCTCGCAGGTTTGCGATGTCAGAATCTGGCCGGGCACATTCTTCTAAAAAAGTTTCTGCCGTGCGCTTCAAAACAGCAGGAGTAATCGGCAGATAGGTCCCGTGGACGCCTTCGCTGTTACGGACCCAAATGATGACTCCCTCGCCTGTGAATGTGTATGTTAGAACCGTATTGGAAGAAGTTCTCTGGCTTGAATTCACGGGCGCGGGCAAAATTGGATAGGAACTCTCTAGTACATCGAAACTTTCAAGAGGACGCCAAGACGCAGTGCGAAAGTGTTCCCAAACACCGAGTGCAGCTTTCGTCTTTCCAGCGCGGAAAAGAAGCGTAGTCAAAAGTAAATACGGTTTTCGATGCTGCTCAGCCCAGTTAACCTGCCCTCGCCACGTATGCAGCGATTTCAAGGCATTGTCAGAGATGCGAATTGCCGCAAGGGCCCATTCTTCAGCTTGCTGGGGCTCTGCTGCTCTGGCTTTGAGTTCAGCCAGGGTCGCGTAGTACTGGAATTCAACGTAACGATTCGAAAGGCGCTTTACCTCGGGCAGATATTCAAGGATTTTAGTAAAGGCAGTGTTGACGCTGGTGTCTTGCAGGGACTGGGCCCGCGCTAACCCAATCTGCGCTTCCAATTTTCGCCATTGTACAGATTCAGTTTGAGGCGAGTGGGCAAAAAGCTGTGCGGCTCGGGCGAATTGTTCTTGAGCCGCTCGTGCGTCGCCAAGGCGCAAAGCGGCATCGGCAAGCCGTGAACGCTCTGCTGCTTCGATCACCTTATCAGGGCCGTTGGAGATAAATCCAAGTGCCTCGTGTGCTGCCGCGAATTGTACGTTCCAGTGTTCGAGCCGCTCGGCTATTCTATCCAGCAAAAAATAGAAAGAATACGCTCGCATTGCCGGCAAGGCGGCGCTCCAATATCGCCCGAGACCTTCCTGAATTGCCGACCACGCGCCCGATTCATCTCCTGAGTCCGCTTCCAGGGTCGCCAAAATCATGAGGCCACGCAGATGGAAACCTGTGTAACTGTGATCTTTTGCCAGTGTGATCCCATGCCGGCAGAATTGCTTGGCGACATCGAGGTCGCCTTTCATATTGGAGCAGATGGCCTGTTCGAATCTGGACTGGATCTCCAACCACCTGTAGCCGAGAGCCTGCGCCTCTGTAGTTAGCGCTGCTGCTGTTTTCAGGCATTCTTCTGGGCGCGATTCAAACTGTAGAGCATAAGCTTCGTGAAATGTGGCTGCCAGCCGGCCGGCATTACTGTGAAGGCCTTGGAAGATATGGGCTGAGCGAACGGCATCGAAATACGCCTCTTCCGAATGTCCGGCTGTATTAGCGGTTGAACTCCTACCCAGCAGTTGGGCTGCCTCGCGAAACTCGGGCTGCCCGGCAGACTGCAAAAGATCAACAAAAAACCGATCCGCATGGGCGGACTCGAAATGCTGTGCCAGCAGCATCGCGAGTTGGTAATTCGGGTCCTGCTGATTAGGATGGGATATTTCCGGAAGGATTTTTCGTTCTGCTAATTCAATGTATTGTTCGGGATCGAAGGAGGTCTTGTTTTCTGTAGCAGCCTTAAACTCATTAGGAGTCAGATGATCAGGCGCATCCCTCGCACTGTGGCGTTGCTGTTTGGTTTTTAGATCGTTGAGCCGCTTTTGAGCTTCTTGTTTCCACCCCGTATCTGTTTCAAGGGTCAGCAAAAGCTCCCAGTCGGTGATGGCGCTGCTGTAAAGAAAAAGGCGCTCATAGAGGATGGCGCGGTTGAACAGGGCGGCCGGGTCTTTGGGAGAGAGACGTAGAGCGTCGCCCAGGTATTGCAGGGCCGATTCATAATCCGCTGGCGTATCGGTAGCCTCAGCGCGTTCGAAGTGGGCGGTGGCAAGATCCACCAGGAGCTTCGGAGACTGCGGTTGAATGCGTAGGGCATGGCCGAGCGTCTCAATGGCCGGCTGAAAGTCCCAATTCAATAAATCCGCTTCGGCCTTTTGCCGCAGGAGGTCAGGATCGTCGGGGTGTTGTTCCAGGCCTTTCTTGATGGCAGCTTCAGCTTCCAGCAATGCGCCGGGACTGCTCATTTGCGATTGTTTTTGCCCTCGTTCCACTCGTACCGGACCATAGCCCGCGCCCGGAATGCGCAACTCTACCGTACGTTGCTGTGTGTATGCCTGACTTAGCAAGCGCTCCGTAGAACCAAGTCCCTGGCGTAGAAATACGGCCAGCGCAACCCCTAACACCAGGACAGCCGCCACAGCCCCATACGCCCAAACCGGAAAGTGGAAGTTGCGCCTGGGTTTCTTTGTGAATGGTAGGGTGGCGGGGAGCGCCTCAGACTTAAGGATTTTGCGGCTTCGCTCGGCCATCTCGGCTGCCAGACTCTTTTGCCTGGTGGGAGTGCCGGTTTGCAGGGACTGCTGAAGCCCGGTTTCAGGCGGCGCATTGGTGCCTACGATCTCCAAAGCCTCTTTGAGTTGGGCGGAGCATGTAGAGCACAAGGCAGCATGCTCAAGATGGAGTAAGGCATCATCGCTGGGCAACATTCCGGCAGCGACCTGGACCCATATTTCCGGGTGAGGGCATTCCTGGTTTGCTGTAGTCCCTCCACCTCTCTCGAATGGATTCAGTTCCGCCATAACACCTCTGTACTGGTCGATAGCCCGAGCGCATTCTGCGCAGTGGAAGAGATGGTCGGTAAGTTCTTGATTCGAATCACCATTTGCCTCTCGATCCCTGGGGCGTAGCACCATAAGGATTTCGCTGAGGGTCAGATGTGCATTCGCTCCTCTCACCGTCTCTCCCATAGAAATGACAAAACTCGACTTATTCCTTCGCGCTTCCCACAATATGTTGGCGCAAATGCCGGGTAAGGCGCAGGAGGCAGCTCTCGACACCCTTTTCGCTAAGCTGGATTCCTGGGAGCTCCGCAATGGCTTTGGCGGTGAAGCCCTGCCGGTAGTAGAGCAGGAAAACCAGCTTGTCCCGCTCGGTTTCCGTAATTCGCTCGACCAAATCCTCGATTTCCCGGAGAAGAATCCGGTCTTCCACGGAATCTTCCTGGGCTACAGTCTGCAAGGCGGTGTCGAATTCGCTTTTGCTCAACAATTGAGAGCCGCGCTTGGTGGCGTGCCGGACTTTGAAATAGTCCATGGTGACGTTGTAAGCAACGGCTTTGAGAAAACCGTAAATTGCATCCTCAAACCGGTTCTCGAATTCACGCAAGCGCCGAAACTGCTCGGTACAGAGTTTGAGATACGTTTCCTGCACCAGGTCATCAACCAGCCCCGGAGAGACTTCTGTCCAGCGCATGGCCGTGCGCGCGACTACGCCCGAGATCAGAGGTTGAAAGCGGCGAACGAACTCTTCCCAAGCCTCAGTATCTGCCCGAGTGACACACTCTTTGAGCAATTCCTGTGAAGAAAGACTGCTGTAATTCATGAAGTGGCGCATTAAAATTTTACAACGAATCAACCAAGGCAAGGAGCTTCATTGCCAAATTTAGGGCTTTTTGTCTTCATTGGCAGGAGTGCAAGAGTTTCAAATTGAAAAAGCCTGCATCCCGGGGAGATGCAGGCTTTATGTGAGTGATGAAAAATTACCAAACGCGGCAGGCGTTCTGGCTGACCATCTTTTTCCCTGCTTTGCAATTGAAAGCTTTGGCGAACTCTTCATTGTTCTGCAAGCTGCCGTTGGTGCGATATTGGCCCGGAGAATGCGGGTTGGTCAAGGCTTGCAGCCTGGCGCTTTCCGGGGTGCTGTTCTCACACCAGATTTGGGCAAAGCCCAGGAAAAGGCGCTGCTCGGGGGAGAAGCCGTTTTTAGTTTGCTTGGCATCGTTCTTGGCGTCGTCGGCCATAGCCTTGCGCAGGGCCATCAATGCGATGCGAACGCCACCATTATCAGCGGTGTTTTCACCCAAGGTGAGCTTGCCATTGAGATGAACGTCATCCACAGCCACAAATGAGCTATATTCATCGGCAATGCAGCCGGTCCGCTTGTCGAACTCTTTGCGGTCCGTCTCCGTCCACCAGTTGCTGAGGTTGCCTTGGCCGTCGAATTGGCTGCCCTGATCATCAAATCCGTGCGTCAGTTCATGGCCAATGACTACGCCGATGCCGCCGAAATTCACGGCATCGTCTTCAGTACGATCGAAGAATGGAGGCTGCAGAATTCCTGCGGGAAAGTTGATGTCGTTTTCCGATGGGCTGTAATAAGCATTCACGGTTGGGGGTGTCATGCCCCATTCTTTCTTGTCCAGGGGCTTGCCAATCTTGTTCAAGTTGCGCTTGACTTCAAAGGCCCGCGCACGCCATACGTTGCCCAAAAGGTCGCCCCGCACGACTTTGACGGTGCCGTAGTTCTTCCATTTATCCGGATATCCGATCTTGTTGGTAATCGCCTGGAGTTTGGCCTCCGCTTGTTTCTTGGTTTCAGCCGTCATCCAATCCAGATCCTGAATGTCTTGCGCGAGCGCCCCTTCCAGCGCTGCCACCATCTTTAACATGCGCTGTTTGCTAGCGGCGCCAAAGGTCGCAGCTACATACGGCTGGCCCAAGGCTTCGCCCAGTAGTTGGTCAGTCCTTTGGACGCAACGCTTCCAGCGTGGCTGCTGCTCTTTCACACCGTTGAGGAAACGCCCGGTGAAGTTGAAGTCCTCTTCCACGAAGGAGTTCGACAGCACGGGAGCGGCATTGTTGACTGCATGCCAGCGCAAATAGGTTTTCCAATCTTCCAGGGGGACTGAACTCAAAACATCGTTGACCTGCTTGAAAAAATCGGGAGGCGCGACGTTGACTTCATTGAAAGCGGGCGCGCCTCGAGATTGGAAATAGCGAGAAAACTCGAAATTGGGAGCCAAAGTCGATAACTCTGAGACTGCCATTTTGTGGTCGCGGCTCTTAGGATCGCGCATCTTTACCCGTTCCAAAGTCGCGTTGGCCAGCTTGGTTTCGATGTCCAGGACCGTCTGGGCTTCCTTCTGGGCCTCCGATGGTTCATCGCCGAGAAGCGTAAACATCTTCACGATATGATCGCGGTACTTGTCCCGTGTCTCCTGAGACTTGGCGTCGGACTTTAGATAGTACTCCCGGTCGGGCAGGCCCAGGCCACCCTGGCCTACGTTTGCAATTTCCATGCTCGCATTGTGCAGGTCGGGCTGAGCGCCGAAATTGAACAGGGCTGGAATGCCTTGTGATTGCATGGCCGAGAGCGTATCGACGAACTGGTCTTTGCTGGAGACGGCCGCAATCCGGTCTAACAGCGGCTTGAGCGGAGCGCTGCCTTTGGCATCGACGGTTTTCTCATCCATGCACGTGGCGTAAAAGTCACCGATCTTCTGCATGATAGGCGAGCGTTTCGCGCTCTTCACCGAGGCTTTTTCGAGAATCTGATGCAAGGTCTGGCGGTTGTATTCGTTCAACTCGTTGAAGCGTCCCCATCGGGCCTGGTCGGGAGGAATGGGGTTGTTTTTGCGCCAGCTCCCGCAAGCGTACTGATAAAAGTCCTCACAGGGATCAACGGTTTTGTCCATGGCATCCATATCAAAGGATTTTGGACGCTTGATGGGGTTGGTGGATTTAGCCTCGGGGGCCTTTGCGGTGGCTCCCGGTTTTCGTGGGGCTTTTTTCGTGGCAGGGGTCACAGGGGCGCTGGTCTGAGCAGATGCACCCATGACTCCCAGAAACACTAACGCGAGTACTCTTGTCCAAAACATATTTGCCTCAATGAGGTGAAAGATTGCAAACTGGCAAGTTTATGCTGAGCAACAGCCAGATGTAAAATCCTCATCCTTTTTATTGATTCAGATGCCTTTGCACGAAGCGTTGAGTTGTATATCATAGCTGCTGCCAGGAACTGCTCCCAAGGTTTCGGCGGAGGCAAAAATGGATTCCGAAAGAGAAGATAAGACAATTTATAAAGTGGTTCTTAATCACGAGGAGCAATACTCGATTTGGCCCGCACACAAAGAGAATGCCCTTGGCTGGAAAGACGCCGGCAAATCAGGCACTAAAGAAGAGTGCTTGGCTTACATCAAAGAAGTCTGGACCGATATGCGGCCTTTAAGCTTGCGAAAGAAAATGCAAGAGCAAGGCTTGGGATAAGCATGGCCGGGTAATCGGGGACATCGCGTAATCGGAGAAGGTAAAGCAAAAGCCTTCATGACTTGTAAGGGATTATGGCTGAAACTTGCCATTTTCTTCCGTATTTCGACCGAAATCCGCTAAAATCGCATTGTGTTCACCTATAAGGGGTTCGACCACATTGCGCTGGTCACCAGAAATATGGTGGCGATGAAGAGGTTTTATACCGAATATCTGGGGCTGCCGGTCGAAAGCGAAGGGAAGGTCAAAGCTGGATACAACGTGACCACTTTGCGCGCGGGTGATGCGCTGCTGGATTTATTTGAAGCCTCACCCACCAACCCGGCGCCTCCTGCCAATTTGAGTGAAGAACATTTCTGCCTGCAAGCCACGGGCTCCAGCATCTACGACGTAATTGCCACCCTCAAACGCAAAGGACTCGATCCAACTCAGGCCGAGGTAAACAATGGCGCCTTAGGCAAGGGACTCTCAACATTCGTCCGCGACCCCGACGGAAACAAAGTGGAAATCAAAGTAGATTAAAAATCGCTGCTAGGTCCCAATGATCGCTGTTGTACGTTTCGCAATCGCGAAAAGCAATGACAGTCCCCTTTCGGGACTACCCGTCTACTGCACTCGCCTGGGTCGTTGGAGCGGTTCCCCGGAAAATTGCAGCACGACGGAGATTGTAACTCTCTAATTTTCTGAATATAACGATGCAAATAAACAGTCATTCTCAGTATCTAGTTTAGTATCCACTAAATCAATGGACAGCCCCAGTACTTTTTCCTGTTATTTAGTTTTCCGCTATTTAGCGAGACTTGATCGTCCAGTTAATTTTCGGATACTACACTATCTAAGCTAGCTAAGAATCTCTTCCAGTTTGGGCCAACGATCTGGTATCGTCATTCGCAGCCCAAAAATTCTGAATTCCGTTTCCGCTCAGATGTTGATACCAGGAGGGCCTATGATGCTCTGTAATCGGAGATATAGATTTGCTCAGTATGTCGTCTATTTGTTTCTAGTCCTAACCACGCAGTTCGTTTTGGCACAACAGACGACAGATGTTCCAGCCAGCGCCAAGTACAAGCGGATCATCAAAGCGCAAGTGGTTGCACTCGAGCAACCTATCTGGTTCAACCGGCTGGGTGCGTGGCTCCCTGGGGACGCGCTCACTGGGGGCATGATCTATGCCTTGAAGAGCGATGTGGTGCCCAAGAGCAATCCTAATGGCCCGAGCTGCGCTGATCCTGCGGCCAACTGCACGGCTGGAAACGTGATGTTGCGATCTGATAAGCGGCCGCGGCCCATGGTGCTGCGGGCCGATGTTGGCGATCTTTTGCAGATCGAACTCACGAACTACATCAGCAACCCTCCGAACTGCCCGGCATCCACTCCGCCCCCGCCGCCTTTGGGCCAAACCTGCACGCGTAACGCAGGCGTGCACGTGGCGGGTCTCGAATTGGTCAAGACCATTCAAGACGATTCGTCCTTTGTAGGCGCGAATAGTCCCACCGGGCTGGTTGCCCCGTGCCAAAGCGGGAACTGCAATACCGGCACCTTTAACTACTTTGCCAAGGCCGAGGGTAATTTCTTTCTCTATAGTTTCGACGACGCAACCGGCAACATCGGCCAATGGGACACAGGTCTGTTTGGGTCGGTCAACGTCCAGCCGGAGACCGCAGAGTGGTATCGCAGCCAAGTGACAAACAAGGATCTAAAGGCCGCGACCTTCAATAAATTCCACCTGCCCAATAACATGACGCTTTCTGATCCTCCGAGCGGCAGCAAGACGGCTGTGGTCGAAGGAATTACGCATCAATTGTGTCTTCTGACTACGAACCAGCCGGGACCAGCGAGCCGCCATACCACTACCACTGCCCTGGTTTATGTAGCTTTGCTGAGTGGAGAGCCTCCGTCTTCTGCTTGTAGCACGTCCGGTACTGGACCTGGCTCCCAGCCTGGCGATGGCGACATCTATACGCTTTCCGGGCACCCAGTGGTGAATTATGACGCCGTAGATAAGAACGGCATACCTATCCTCAGCATGTTGAATCCACCGCACGTCTTGTCATGTGAGGCGGGTGAGCGAGGCGAAAAGCGAGTCCCAGCGGCGGTTGAGAAGCGCACACGCGCGGATGCTGTTCCTTGCGGCGCCGGCGAAATCGTTCACACGGACCTGACGGCGATCATTACCGGTCCCTACGCTGACCGTTTCGACTACAACACCGACGCGCCGGAGTTCCACAACGTTCCCGCAACCCCGGACCGCAGGCAGCCCTACCGCGAGTTCTCGATCTTTTACCACGTGAATAATTTCATCCAACAGGCCTTTCCGGACTATTACAACAACCTCAACCCCAATGGAGGGGATCTAACGCCGCCGAAATCAACCTTGACCAATACTATGGCCAATGGCAGCGATGCGTTCGCGATCAATTATGGCACTGGAGGAATCGGCTCGGAGATCCTGGCAAACCGGCTCGGCAAGGGCCCGGAAGCCGACTGCGTTGAATGCAAGTTCGAAGAGTTCTTCTTATCTTCGTGGGTGGTCGGCGACCCCGCGATGGTGGTTGATAATGTCAGCAAGCCCACCTATGCCTTGTATCCTGACGATCCATCGAACGTTTACCACAGCTACTTACGCGATCACGTGAAGTTCCGGATCTTTAATGCCAGTGCTAGCCAGCAGCACGTTCATCATCAACATGCGCATCAGTGGCTGCACACCGCCAACGATGACAGCAGTACGTATCTGGATTCGCAAATGATTGTCCCGGGAGCGGCCTATACGTTGAATATGGTTTACAACGGGAGCGGAAACCGGAATGGCACGATCGGAGACTCCATTTTCCATTGTCATTTTTATCCACACTTCGCCGCAGGAATGTGGTCCCTTTGGCGCGTGCATGATGTATTTGAAGATGGCACCCTGATCCAGGGACAGGATAAAGATACCGGCCATGAACCAGCGGGTCCCCCGGTGAGTTGCGGGGCACAGGATGCTAAATGCTGGAACCGCGCTCTGCCGGACGGAGAACTGAAGGCCGGCAGCCCCATTCCCGCCATTGTTCCCATCCCGACGATTGGTATGGCTCCGAAACCGGCCAGGGTCAAGCTGGTTGAGAACGGACGTCGTGCTTATGTTCAGCCGGAACCGACCTCCTATGAACCGGAACTGGCGGCCGGCACCTATAAATACTTCAAGCCGCAGGAGGCTGTGACGTACAAGAATCCCGGCTACCCATTTTTTGTCCCTGGGATTGCCGGTCATCGCGCGCCCCACCCGCCGATGGATTTTGCCGTGAGTAAGGATAAGAACGGCAACCCAATCACTCTGGATGGTGGTCTCCCACGGCACGTTTTGCTGGGCGGGCAATTCGTCCGCGAATTCCACACCATCTACGATTTCAGCAAGGATTTCAGCGCCAAGCCAGCGCCCGGCCAGCCTGGAACCGAGGTACTGGGTAAGATGATTGCAGAGCAATTGCCTGAGCAGGGCACCCCAGTGGAAATTGCAGCCATGCAATCCCAGTCGCGGCGGACCGTCTCAACTTATTCCCCCGATGCTCTTCCGGGAAATTTCACCCTGAACGGGCTGCCACCGATCTCGGGCGCCCCCTTCGCCAGGCCGGAAGTGGACGATAACGGCGATGTGACGGCCAACACCCGGCGTTATCAAGCCGCCGTGATTCAGCGCGACGTAGTCTTGAACAAGGACGGCTGGCACTATCCCCAGCAACGGTTTTTGACGCTCTGGCAAGATGTTGACAATACCATGAGCGGCAAGCGTCCCCCAGAGCCTCTATTTTTCCGTGTCAATACGGGGGAAACAGTCGAGTTCTGGCATACGAATCTGGTCCCCAGCTACTATGATTTGGACAACTTCCAGGTCCGTACTCCTACTGACATCATCGGCCAGCACATCCATCTGGTGAAATTCGATGTTCTGGCTTCGGATGGCGCGGCCAACGGATTCAACTACGAAGACGGAACTTTCAGTCCGGACGAGGTCCGGGAACGCATCAGCGTCATTAATAATACCGGCAAGAGCGGCAAGAACGGTATGCTGGCTTTTAGCGCTGCGTGCTGGGATGCGCCCAGCCCGCTGTTGCCGTGCCTCGAAAAAGGAACACGCTCTCTCTTGACCGTCCGGACGGTAGCAGATTCGAACTACCCATTTACACCACCTGCGGGGCAGAACTGGAATGGCGCCCAGACTACCATTCAGCGTTGGGATACCGATCCTCTACTAAATAATCAGGGGCGAGATCGGACCATGCGTACGGTGTTCACCCACGATCATTTCGGTCCCTCAACTCACCAGAACGTAGGCTTGTATGCAGGATTGGTCATTGAGCCTGACAATTCTCAATGGTTCGATTCCGAGACCAACGCGCCCATGTATACCCGCACGGACGGCGGTCCCACGAGTTGGCAGGCCATCATCAAGACCGGCGACGAGGCGGAGAGTTACCGGGAGTTCTTGCTCGAATACCAGGACAGCCAGTTAGCCTATACTTCCAAGAGTCCATCCACCGAAACGCCGCCTAACGGGTTGAACCCGATTTTTGCTACGAACAAGGATTACACCTCAGTCCTGAATACCAATCCCAATGCGTGTATGCAGACCACGCCACCTGGCGGAAATAGCTGCGGATGCACCGCCACAACTGCTTGCTGTGCCATGCAACAGAATTTTTGCCTTAACGGGGTTGTTCTGACCAGCAAGGCTACGGTTTCCGGATCCGGTCCCTGGACCATTACCGACAACTTTGGAACCAACAACAGTGGAGCCGATACGTACACGTTGACGACGGTTACCGGTACCGGTGACTGTGCCCAGGGTGTTTCGACTTGCCAAACCGTGGCCATAAACACGATGCCGCCGGCTTGGATTGACACGGCTCTACAGCCCAATAACACAGCGATTCAGCCCCAGACAACCAACGAGTTCACGACGAAACAGAAAGTATCGACGCAATCGGGTGGAGTCAACGTCATTGATGGAGCTGGAGTTCCACCTGGGACTTATTCCGTCAATTATCGCAATGAGCCAGTGCCGTTGCGACTCATCGATCCCAGCAGCAATCAGCAAGTTAACGGTCAAATCGGTGATCTTTCTTATGCGTTTATGTCCGGGTTAACTCGTACTGATGCAAAGCTCAACGTGCAGCCAGACAATGGGGGCTTCATCAATGGTTCCTCCGGCTTTCAATTTCCCAGTTGCCCCTTAATGCCAACTGTGGGCGGGGGCGCCACTTGCAAGCCAGCCTGCCCTTCTGGAAGCGGGGCCGGCGGCTGCGTTCAACCTACCGATCCCTATACTCCGATGCTGCGAACGTTCCAGGGAGACCGCGTGCAAATACGCACCCTGGCCGGCGCTCACGTCATCACTCATCCGGTAATGGTGCGGGGAGTGAAATGGCTGTTTGAACCCTCGGCTGAGAATTCCGGGTACCGGAATAGCCAGGATACCGGGCTCTCGGAACATTTTGAATTTCTTTTCCGTGTGCCGTTTAGTAACACTAATTCGTCCGTCACGGGCGGCGCAGACTACCTCTACCAGGCAAGTTCCGGCCTGAGTGGAACCACCAATGGATTATGGGGCCTCATGCGCGCCTACCAGCCAAGCCAGCCGCCCGTTGGTTTGCAGCCTCTGCCTCCTGCGGCGGCGCCGGCGTCGTCAGGTGCTCCCCACGCTTGTCCCGACCAACTTCGCCCCGACCAGAATAAGTCATTCTCAGTGGTTGCCATGAGTACGCAAAACTTATTACCCAACAAAGGGATCACCTACAATTCTCGCGCCGGCGCTAATATCGTGGATACCCATGGCCTGATGTACGTTTTGCAGCAAAATCAGGCCGCGGTCCAATCGGGAGTCCTAGCTGCCGAGCCGCTTATTTTGCGCGTGAATGCCGGCGACTGCGTCAACATTACCCTTTCCAACCAGGTCACCAGTGTTCCCCCTGGCAATCCTGTGCAGGCGCCCTGGAGTGGCAGGGGCGTAGCGCTGCCCGCTCTGAGTCTCAACACTTCCGCTGCAGTTGGCCTGTCGCCCCAGCAGGTTGCTCACGATGTCACCCAAAATGCAGGGCTCAATGTTGGTTTTAATCCATCCCAGGTTGTGCTGCAAGGTGGCAGCCACACCTTCACCTGGTATGCCGGCAACTTATCGGTCAGGAATGGCAAAACTCTTGGCGTGCCAGTGGAATTAGGAACCCTCAACCTACTGCCCTCGGATCCTCTCATGCAAGACCAATATGGCCTCATCGGAGTGTTGATCGTGGAACCTGAAAATGCCAAGGTGACCGTTGATGGTGGAACCCAAGCCGCAGCCACGGTTTCACGCACCATAACCGAAGCCAATGGGACGACCAGGACAGAGACTTTTCGTGAGTTCGTCGCGGTGGCCGAGGATGACAACATCAGCTCATCCTTCAACTATCGCTCGGAGCCGCTCAGCGGGCGCATTCCTAACTTCGGTCCCCTTTCAGACATTAGCCAGGGCTACTCAAACTCGGTCCTTGCCGGCGCTGGAATCCCGGCATTCCCACCGGGGCTCGACCCGCAGACCCCCGTCTTCTGGTCGCCCGCCGACACCCAGGTTCGGCTCCGCGTGGCTCGCCCGGCTCAGGATGACGATCTGGTCTTTACCGCTCATGGCCACGTCTGGCAGGAAGAGCCGTACACGAATCGCTCCCGGGAGATTGGCTACAACCGCCTTTCCAATTGGCTCGGAACCCAACAGGTTGGCGCGAACGATCGGTATGATCTGCTGATTGGCAGGGCGGGCGGAACATTCAACGTGTCTGGTGATTACAAGTATGACATGCTCAACCACGCGCAGGGTGGTCTATGGGGATTGTTGCGCGCCACGCCGGATGCCGTGATCATAAGCAGTGCCGCAATGTCCGGGACTACTCTGAACATCTCCGGCAGTGTGACCAAACCGGTTAACGGCCAGCCCATGGCATCCGCCGTAAACATTTCGGAAGTGTATGATCTGCTTTCACCTTCCGGCACACCGTGTCCTGTTGCTGGAATGCGGCCTTGCGTTGTCAATATTGGAACAGCCAGCGTGAAGCCGGATGGGACTTGGAGTACATCGATTTCCAACGTTACGATCACCAACGGAGTGGCCATTCGTGTTCAATCGAACATAACCTCTCCCAACTTGGGAGGCCAGAGCACAATCAATGTGCAGCCTTAACGCCCTCATGTGATTAGGTTGAAGCGGCGGCACTACGCCGCCGTTTGGGAGGGTTGAAACAGAAGACTCGCTGGAGAGGGCCACAAAGGGCGTTCGGTCCGAACGCCGAGAAACTGATTCGTGCCGCAAGGGTGCTCAAAAGCTGCCCATCGGGCTCGTTGATGACAGATACAGAACTTGTGAAAAAATGTCCTTTGGCCCCGCAGTCCGCAGTCTCTCGAAAACTTTCCCAGATATGGTCCATCGCCATTTATCGCGGGTCAACGCCGCTTGATCTTCATGCTGTGAATGAGCACCGAAACCCGGTGGTCACTCGTCACCAAGTCACCGATATGCAGGCGGAGTTCGTTGCTGATCCGTTTCTGATTTTTGTGAGGGGACTCTGGTATATGTTCTTCGAAGCAATGAATATCCAGTTGTCACGCGGCGTGATAGCTCTTGCGACCAGCCCGGACACTGAAACCTGGACATATCGGCAAGTCGTGCTCGATGAGCCTTTTCATCTTTCCTATCCTTATGTTTTTGAACATGGCGGCGAATATTACATGATCCCCGAATCAGCCCGGATTGGCTCTGTTCGCCTTTACCAGGCCGATCCATTTCCGTTCAGTTGGCGGCTGGTTGACACACTGATCGGCTTACCCCTGGCAGACTCCTCGGTAGTTCAATTCCAGGGCCGCTGGTGGCTGCTGGGATCGCAGGAAAACCGCCGGCTTCACGTCTTTCACGCCGATCAATTGTCCGGGCCGTGGTCCGAACATTCGAGAAGTCCCTTCGTTTACAGTAAGGCGGACCGGGTGAGACCGGCCGGGAGAATTATCCCTTGGGAGGGCGGCCTTTTGCGGTATGCGCAAGATTGTGAAACCGTCTATGGTGCGCGCGTGTGGCCTAATCTCGTGACTACTTTATCTCTCCACGACTATGTGGAGAAGCCCGCCGGAAAGCCGGTCGTTGGTCCAGGCACAGAAACCTGGAATAGCGGGGGCATGCACCACGTCGATCCGCACTTGACTCCTGAAGGCACTTGGCTGGCTTGCGTTGACGGCTGGTTTGCTGAATAGGGATGGTACAAGCCTTTTCGTATGCCGCGCTAGAGACCGAGTTATCCAGGCCTGCCGTGGATCGCAACTTTTCCAGCCGCAAGCTGGATGCTTCCGTTTTGAAAGCGCAATTTGTAGTCTTGGAGGCCCCTCCCCAAGTCTATGTGCCGGAGACCAAGACTCTGCGCGCTCTTTGCCATTTCGATCAATAGGATGGAGCCAGGAGAGTATTTGGCAAAGCGGCTGTCATAGCAGGGAAACCAATAATGCCAGGCCGTGCGAGATCGAAGGCCGAGGTGTGCGGCTACGATCTGGTCTCCCGCATAGAGAACAGACAACATCCCGGCGAAGTTCTCTCCTTGTGTCGCGTGTACCCGTTCCAGAACCTTCCTGAACCAGGGCTCCTTAAAGTGATCGGTACTTACGGTCCTGCGGTATTGTCCCGACTTGCAAACCATCAGCCAAGCCAATGTGGTTATATCTGAAACATGGGCCTCATATCGGACCGGCCCGTGGTCTCGCTCCAACCATCGGTGCTGCATTTTAATCTTAGCGATCAGCCTGGAACCGGAGTTCAGAATGTCATTGGCATAGCCCGCAAAACCCCGGCTTAAGTCCATAATTGGAGAATGAAGATGCTGGCGGTGATGGGGATGAAATTGTGTTTGCGACCTGATCAAGACTTCGAACCGCCACTCCCTCAAGCCGCATCCGCAAAGCAATTCATCAGCGGTCCATTGTGTTTCGGGCAGAACAATTACACCTTCATAGTCCGCCAAGCGTTGTATGGCGGGACCCGCGACGCCCGGTTCTCGCAGATGAAATGGGAAGAAACCGGTGACGGCGTTGCCGTCTTCCATGATCCCCACAAAGATATTGTCCCTCGCGGCAGCCACAGCCTCAGTGAATTCCGGGCATAGGTAAGGGCTGGAAAAGGAGCGATCGCCCGCCAATTGGATGGCCGACCAGATTTGCTTCTCGGAGCTACTCAGTTCCCCGCCCGAGATGATCCTGATTCTCATTCCTGCCAAATCCGGCCTGGTGCGGCGCTCAACATAGTTTTGGCGCGCCGACACGCGAGGAGCGTATGGATAGCCGAACCAGATGTCGGCGGCTCTTCTCGCTCAGTGGTTGCCGGCCATGTAACATACGGTTGTTATTGACGAACAAACACTCGCCGGGGCGCAACCGTATCTCAATTGCCCCCGTTTCCTGTTTGTGTAGCAGCCATTCGCCCAAACGATCGAGTGTTGTCCTTTGTGCCTCTTCATAGCTATCCAATTTAAGCCACGAGGCCCAGTAGATGTCATAGCCCTGACCGGCTTTTGTAAGGACCGGTACCGGAACAGCAGCTTCTTTTCCTGATGCGTCGCGGACCGGAAGCCATAAATCGGTACTGCATAGCCGCTCCAGTTCGTCCGAGCTGAAATGGGTGCTTATGTCGCTCGTATCTATCAGGATGTTGGCGCCCGCAGATGGGTCTTGCTCGACACAGTACCAGCCGAGCACATTCCAATAAGGATTGTCGGTATGCAAGCCCAGTTCCCCACCCAGATAGACACTAGGGCGGTCCGGCTTGAAGCTGCGGGTTTTTCGCTGTGCAGCGTCTCGGTCGGGATCGAAAATCACGTCAGACTTGCCTGCTACGACCCCCACCCGCGCCGAAACCTCTTCGCACCACTCCATCGTGGTATTTCCGCGGACATGGGCGTAGCCGGTATCGGTCAAGATACTGACAATCTGGTCCGCAGCTTGGCCTAGCTCTTCTCCGCTCAATGGATTGGAACTTGATTCCCGCCAAAGCTCGAAGCGCTTGCTCTCGCCAATGGTTTGCATTACATCTTCCTCTCTGCGCAGTTTTGTGTAGTAATAGGTCTTGACTCCCGGTGTGTTGCAAGTCGAACCTTAGGTTGTTGAAGCCTACCGGCCGGGTATTGGCTCAATCGGCGGCTTTCCATGTCTATCCAATTCTACTTTAACGGACAGATTTAATAGATACAATATGTTGGTTGTATTCGCGGTTGTTCATGAAATTCCTATTTTCAAAATCGGCAAAGTTGATAGCCGCGATACTTCTTGTATCTCGGTTATTGTGCGATGAACTGCCTGTACAAGTGCGCCCGGTAGTTTCGGATCGAATTCGTTACCAGGCCGTGGATCATGGGATTTCCGTAGAAGCAGATATTGAACAAACCGGCGGTGCACCCTCCAGCGTGTTGCGTGAAGACGATGATGTCACGGTAAAGTTCCGTCTGACTTACGTGGCTGGCGGTACTCCCATGCGCGGGGCTTACATAAGGGCGTGGATACAGGCGGCAGCGCCATCCGATTCGCAGAGCTGTAATAGCATGGTCAGCCGCCTGCTCAATTCAGGGACCTCCAGAAAGCGGGCCGAACTCGATCTGAACTCCTACTACGTGTTGGCCATGAACACTGACGCAACCATCACGGTAGTGGATCCGCTTTTTGGCTATGGCGGCACCAAGTTGCTGTCATTGATTCCCCTCGCCAGCGCCGGGGAAGACTGGGCGTTGGCGCCTGATCTCGACCGTCTCTTCGTGTCTCTTCCGGAGGCACGCCAGATCGCGGTCATTGACACCCGAACCTGGAAAGTGATCGCTAGCATCCCCGTTCATGCCAAACCTCGTCGTGTGAGCCTCCAGCCGGACAATTCTCAAGTTTGGATCACGCTGGATGCCTCGAATCAGGAAGAATCCGGGATTGCGGTCCTCTCTACCGCTTCCCTCAGTGTAGTGGCAACACTTCCCACAGGACCTGGTGAACATGCAGTTGCCTTCAGCGCCGACGACCATTGGGCCGCCGTTAGCAATTCCGCAAACGGAACGCTTTCTTTGATAGATGTTCAAAGTAGAAAAATAAAGACCATTCTTTCGGGTTCCGAACCGGTCTCTGTTGCGTTCTCGCCATTGGCCAAGATGTTTTACGTTAGCGACCGCAAGGAGGGCAGCATCGTTGTGGTTGAGCCTGGATCGGGTCGACAAGTCGCCCGGATCAAAGCGGACCCAGGCCTCGGACAAATCAGGTTTGCTCCCAAGGGTCGGCTCGGATTCGTCGTGAACCCGGAGAAGAAGCTCCTGTATATACTCGATTCAGCTAGTAACCAGATCCTGCAGACTGCCAGGATGGATGGTGGACCGGACCAAGTGGTATTTTCCGATCAACTAGCATACGTCCGCCAGCGCGCCAGCGAGACCGTGATGGTCGTTCCCCTGAGTATTCCTGCCCAAAAAGGCGTACCGCTCGCAGTTGCAGATTTTCCCGGAGGGCAACACGCTTTTGGCGATGCATCGCTTCCCAGCCCTGCTGATGTCTTTGCGCCTGCTCCTGGAGAGAATGCCGTACTCGTGGCCAACCCTGCTGACAAGGCGATCTATTACTACGAGGTTGGCATGGCGGCGCCCCAGGGATCATTCTCAAATTATTCGCGTGAACCGCGTGCCATTCTGGTCGTGGATCGCAGCCTCAAGCCGAAGGAGCCGGGTGTTTACATGACCACTGCCCGGCTTCCGCACCAGGGCTCCTATTCGCTCGCAATGCTGGTTGATAGCCCGCGTGTCGTACAGTGTTTCCCAGTCAAGGTCGAGGCGAAATTCGCGGTGGCAGCTCATCCTGAACCCAAGGCTGAGTTTGCCGCCCTGGAGGACTCTTTGCGGGTAGGCCGCATGACACATTTGCAATTTCGATTGACCGATCCTGCCACTGGTGCGATCCACGGCAATCGAACGGATGTCCGGGTCGTGGTTGTCTTGCAAAATGCCGGCTGGTCCAACCCCAATCCGCAATATGCCATTCCCGAAGGCAATGGTGTTTATGGGTTCGATCTTGTTCCTCCATTCCCCGGTCACTACATCGTGCTGGTGGAGTGCCTTCCGCTTGGCCTTCCCAGCTACCGGTCGCCGGCACTCCAGTTGGATGCCTTACCGGCAATCGAGCCGCCACCCTCCAATTAGCCTCAAGGCTTAAGCTCGTTGACTGTGGACCATGAGGCTGCTGTGAGCACCGTTTCCATGGGCTCCCCTATTGCGTAAAGTTGTCTAAATCTAAACTGTCATCGAGCCGGATAGGGTTTTGTACGTGATGACTTGAACGCCGATGCTCCGCAGATGCTTTTTTAGATTGTTGCTCCGGAAGGCTTTCCAGTCGGCCACCCGATATCGCCAGTCCGGCGTGATCGCTCGTAGCTCAGGGGTATCGTGAGCTGGATGTAATAGGACGCAGCTCAATCCAAACGGCAGTGCAGAGAATAACGACTTCAAAATGGCAATGCGGTCTTCAGGCGGACCGCCCGCCGGCGGGCTTCCGACGTGATCGAAGACCGGTATTCCTTGCTCCTCCACTTCTAAAGTGTCTGTTCCCCGTTGCTCGCGGCTTTTCAGCGCCTTTCTATCAAGAAGGGCGGGCAACCTCAGGTTGAGAATAAGCTGGAGATAGATCGATAAGAAAGCGCCCTTCAGCGCAAACATGTGCGAGTCTAGATGAGATGGCCGGATTCCGAACCGCTGCGCTATTGCGACCTGGGCGCATGCTTCTTTGAATATCGCTTCTGGTTTCCCTTGCCGCTGAATCTGTTTCGTGGTCCGAGGCATAAAGCCGGTTTCGTCCAAAAGTCCGGAAGTTGGATTCAGGGTCGAAACTGGGCGCCAGCGATAGTTTGCCCACTCGCTCGTCAATGTTATGTGCACCCCTACGTCAGTCTCCGGATGCAGCCTGCTCCACTCCGCTGCCAACGGAAACCATGGGCATGGAACCATAACTGAACACGAAGACACCAGCCCAAAATCGAGTAGCTCCACCACTGCCGGAACCGTGGCTTCGCACATCCCAATATCGTCGGCGTGTATGATTACTACCCGGTCCTTCGCACCAAACCCGAGTCGGCGGAGCGCTGGATTCACGTGCCCATCTCTATAAGAGCTTACCCCGAATGCGGTCACGAACCTCCTTCAATGTCGTGAAGACGGAATCTGGCCAGCCGCCCAGTGAAACGGCATTTTCGAGCACCTGCAACTGGACGCGCAACGCATCCTGCATCTGTTCCGGCGTAAGATCGTAGCCGGGCGTGGCGCGATTCGCTCGCGTTCCGTCCGGATAACGGCGAATACTCGCCAGTACCTTGGGTAGGACAAGAACCTTGCAGAACCTCAGCAACCGTATCTCGAGATCCCAGTCTTCGAAGAACCTCAGCCTGGGGTCAAAAATGGGATCCCCTAACTTTTCCAGGCAGCAACGCCGAATCGTCAAGCTGCTGGTAGCAAAGAGACTGCCTTGGATCCATAGCGGGGAGTCTAAGGGGAAGAAATGGGGATCAGGGAACACCGGAACACCCTGCTTGGCTGACAGCCAAGAGGTCTCTACGAGTGTATTCGCAAACCAACTGTCAGCATCGGAAGCGATGGCTCCAGCTTCTGGGAATGCCTCGAACATATCTATCTCTGTCTTTATCTTATCTGGGACCCAGACATCGTCGGAATCAAGGAATGCTATATAAGCGCCGTGGGCTGCTCGTACCCCAAGGCTCCGTGCTGAGCCAGCTCCCTGATTCGCCTGGTAGAGGTAGGTCACCCGCTCTTTGTATCGAGAGGCAACGGAGGCGGTATCGTCCGTCGAACCGTCATCGACAACAATTACTTCTGTATTCGCTGATCTCTGTTCGAGGGCGCTATTGATGGAGTCACGTAGAATGTAAGCGCGGTTGTAAGTAGGAATCACTACTGACACCAGAGGGAAATCATTCATCATTTAACCCTGATGAGAGCCCGGCCCAACCTTCATTAATGAGCATTCGTTGAAATCCGCTTCATTATACTAGTCTTCCAGGATAGGACAGGGACTGTACACCGCGTGCATTTCCTCAAAGCTATAAGGAGCGATGTCCCGCATTTCCGGCGTCCATCGCAGCCAAACGTTCTCATACCAGCCGGGCCGGATATGTTCCGCATGAGAAAAACTTTCAATTTTTTCTTTGATTTTTTCGTTGGACTTGACCCAGGACATATGATGCAGGGTGCCGGGCAGCATGGATGCGGCAGGCAACTCAGTGCCTATGATGTGTTCAATCTGGCGTTGTTTGCTGAATCTGACCCGTTTTGGATCAACCGCTACCACGGGTGCATCCCAGCGCTCGATCGGAGCACAAACGTAATCTGGCGTCTTCCAATAGGTCCGCATCTCCCGAATGCGAAAGTAGGGTTCACGCGAGCGCTCGATTGAGGTGATCATCGCCTCGATCCCGCTACGCGAGTATAGTTCATCGGCATCCACGATAAGAACGTAGTCGAAATCCATCAGTCGCGCCAGGCCCCAATTTCTCTGCTGCGCCTCGTTTTCCCAATGTTGCACATAAACGTCGGCGCCCTCGTTTCTTGCGAGCTCCGCTGTGCCATCATCTTTTCCGGCAGCTCCGAACCAGGGCTTAGAGGAAACTAGAACTATATGACGGCCGACGAACGGTTTAAACTGTCGGATGCATCTTTGAATCCACTCAAGCTCGTTATAAGCAATGGTACAAACTGCCAGATTCACTCTGGAACTCCTTATTTGTAGCCTTTAACGGGATCCAGTTCGGCAAGATTTCTGTCATCCTTGCCTGCAACTGGATTGAAGTGGTTCGACCGGAGATTTCTTGACCCTTCCGGCGGCGCAAATGCAACAGAAACGCGCGATAGCAGGCTTCTGCTCGTACGGGCGAAATTTCTTGCTATTTCCCTTTCTTCTTTTTCCCTGAGCCAACCGATTGGAGAGAATGCGTGAGAGACAACAGGAGATTGCGCGCTGTTGCCGTATCCAGGACAACGTTAACAGCCCCCGCTGAACTTCTATCAGATTTTGGGCCACGAACCCGGAGCGCATTCGTGAGGGCTGGCAGAAGGTTGTCTGCAGTAGCCCTGTCGAGTCTGGCAGTTACGGTACTCTGTGTGTTCGTCATAGTTTCCCGCTTTTATTGATAACTTAACTCATCTCCCTGGTAAAGTAATTCTTTTATCATAAAATAGAAGTTTACACGATCTGTATTTTGTCCCAAGGCTGTAATAGACACTACTCGATTTCTCCATGTACCGTGGTCCGCAAACAATGTGTGCCAACATCGGACCCTAGCAATGGAAACATTGTTGGCTGCGCTCAATGTATATAGGCTTCACTGGAAACTTACATGTTCCGCATATCCAGCCAAGTGACCGCCTCATTCGCATTGAAGCCAGAAATCGAGCAGATTATTTCCCGCGAATTTGAAGATGGACCAATCGCCTGCGCTCTGTTCACTCGCTTTTTGACTGATGGTGACTATCACGCCGGCTTTGTTGATGAACTGGTCCAGCTCGCAGCGGGAGTTGCTGGCGCTTCCTGGGAACTCCGCTGCGCCTGCGTGCTGATGCTTGAAAATCAGATCCTCTTGCTCGCTCCACAAGAACTAGACGAACACAAACGGGTCCTCCGGGGCGTCGGTGTGCGCTTTGCCGATGCCCAAGCCCAGATGTCGATTTTGCAGCTCCGGCACCGGCTCTCGCGGCTATCCCGCGTGCATGGCCTTATGTGCGGTCCGAAGACCACGGCCGCTTCTCTTACTGATTTTCTGCACGTGGCTCGGCAAGAATGCAAGCTCACGCTGGCTCCATATTTCTTTAAGCCTCAGGAAGTAGCCACCCGGCTCCTCTCCCTGGTTCGAGTTTCCAGGGGAATAGTTCATTGGGTTCCGCCCGCGGGAGATCAGGAAGGAAATGCGGTGGAGATCGGCCCTTATGAGCGGGAGATCATTGCCGCATTGTCCCCCGAGTCGCATATCTACTGGACCGGCCGTAGAACACCATCGGCCATAAATTCTCTTGTGGAGTCTCCTCTCGGGACTGTTGTGCTTGTGGTCAAGCTTCCAGGCAGTGATCTTGAGCTGGAGATCAAGCGCTCAGGAATTCGGGGCCTCCACCCGTTGCAGATCCAGATGCCCAGCCAACTCCGCTTGTATGGAGGAAGTTCAGGCGGATCCAATGATGCCGAAGCCAACTCGGCCCACCGCTTGGCCGGCATTTATCGGCTTGTGCATGGCTGCGAAGCGCCCTTGAGCACCGCTCTGTGCATTTCATCCATCCAAACCATTCCCGCCTGGCGCGGGGAAGCGCATCTTCTGGATTATTTTACTGATCGCAATACTTATGGAAACGGATATCACCTCATGCGGTCCGCCATGGATGAGGCAATGCGCCGATTTGAACCGCAAGGACCGCGCCTGGATCTGCCCGGTCCCTTGGGCCTGACGGTCCGCTATCTGCATCGTATGCTCCCCCGGCAGTCATGGCTCCAGGGAACCACTTCTTTTCGCCTTGATCTGCTGGAGCGATATTTGTCCAGCGCCGGGCCATCGGCTTATTTCATCGAATTGCAACGCCTCAGCCAGCCAAAGCGAACTCACGGCTCAATGTCCCGCAGAAGCGGGAAAAACTCAAAGCAACAAACCGTTGATTTGCAATCGTCGCCGGTAACGGAGAGTCTAAGGAGTGCGACCGAGCGCCGTTGTTACACCGACGATCAAGCCCGTCGTTTTGCTGACGACCTCTTGGAAGAGATTCTGGGGGTGTTCTTTCCACCTTCTGATTGCAGTGGGACTTATGGCGAATATGTCGAACGAGCCCTGGCTTTCCCGGCGAACCGTTCTCGGGCCAACTCTATCTACCTGTTTTTGATGCGGGAAATCGGCTTACTCTGGGGAACTCTGCTGGCCACGTGTGGGTGTTCACACGGCGAATCTTTCGTGGCCCGTAACGTCGGTCTCAAGAGCCGGTGGCAGAGTGGATACTGGAAAGTACGAATCATTTTTATGGACCACGATTTGCTCTGGGTTCCCGGGCAGTCGAACAACGATTTCGACCCGAAGATCTCTCTGGAAGGCATGCGCTTGGACGATGGTTACCTTTTTGAAGATGAATCCGCCCCAAACCAGGCGCGCGGCGTCATAGGTACTATAGAAAGAATCTACCGCATTGAACGTCCCTTGCGGTCGGCAGGCACAGATGCTTTCGAGAACGCACTGGCCGAGGGATATCGAAAGACACGGCGGCAAATGGTTACTTCGCCCACAGTCCGCAAAATGTTCTCGCAGCAAGTCCTAGTCAACATAGCGGATTGGGAGTCAATTGTCTGGGACCGCCTGGAGACCAGGAAATCAGGACTTGATCCCCATGCATGGTCTTGCAAGGCAATCGCTTTTCTCCGGGAACGTAACTACATGCCAGAGGCAATTGAAAAATGGATTGCCCTCGTAGAAAACTATCTTGATCTGCTGGAGCGTTATTCCTATCTGTTCGATCCTAAATATCTTGATTTCAGCCTCTCGTATAAGCAGCCCGGCGAATAGCTCGAATCTTTGTCCCGTCCACTATCGCGCCACATTTCATTCCAGAGGTGAACGGCAAAAACGTCCGGCCCAAGCTCACGATAACTGTTCGGATCCAAGACCGATTCCCACTCCCGAAAAGGAATTGGACAGAAAGTCGCTGCGTTGCGGACATATCGGCGCAGTCCGCAGCGTTTTACCGCTTCGCCCAGCAACTTCGGCCCCGTTTCCCCCCAAACAAGCTTCTTCGGGTCCTTTGATTTACAGACTCCCCATGCGTACTCTGCCAACTCCGATCCGCGGGGGGCTTTGATAGCCGCCGCATCAATCACTTCTTCGCCGGCATGAATCTCTGACGAGAAAACGTACTCTTCATCGAAAGCGAATGGCCGAAGGCAGATCGTGTCCAGGTCTACCCACCATCCACCGCGATCCAACAACAGCTTATACCGGAAAAAATTGGAAAAACCGGCGAACGAACCGCTGCCGCTATATCGAAAGATGAGGGACCGGGGCAGGATCTGGCCGGCATCGATGACCTTGGTCCCCGGAGGTAGTTCCGCAAGGAAATCGTACGTGTAAAGATGAAACGTGTGGCCATTCTTGAGAAACGAGCAGATTGAGAGTTGCTCCATTGTAGAAAGCCTGCTCCCGATCCATAGGCTCTGTATGACGGAATTATCTGCGTCAAGCATTGGCTAATCTGCTCCGGTGGTGGGTGAGATTTTGAGATTTCATCCGGTGCGAGTGTATGCGCACTCAAGCAGTCGGTCGTAGAAGTTGGTGAGGCGAGTGACGTGCTGGTCCAGTCCAAATTTCTGTTCAACGTCAGTGCGTGCTTGCCGCGCCACCCGGGAGCACAACGCGCTGTCGGAGAGCAAAACCAGCAGCGCCTCGTGAATCTGGTCTGGGTCCTCATAGTCCACGACCCACGCATTTTCGCCATGACGAAGCAATTCGTGCGCAATGCCGGCCTTGGTGAAAATCGAAGGAATGCCAGCCGCCATGGCTTCCACGTATACTTGGCCAAATCCCTCAACCCATCCGGCTACGGGAACGTGTACGAAGACATGGAAAAGGCGATACAAGGCAAACGTGTCCGTCTCGTACGGGATCTCTACGTAGCTGCCGGGGGGCAACTGCGAAAGCCCCGCCCGGACGTCCGCAAACTCGCCGCGCGCATTTGCCAGCACGAGTTGGGCTTGCGGATAAGCTGGGAGCAGGCGGCGGAAAGCCTCCACAATGTGTTGCACGCCCTTGGTCGGAATAAAACGAGCGCTCGCCCCGATGATCGGCCCCGGAGAGCGGATTCCATATTTCTCCGCGATCCTCTGTATACGTTCTTCCGACACGTTGTCGAAAGCATTGAGATCAAAGCCGTGGTGGATGAGTTCGATGCGATCCGGAGAAACGCCCTCTTCGACGAGCCGTCGTCGTACATCGGCGCAGGGAGCAATGATGGCGGTCGAGAGCCTGTTGTTGAGTTGATCATACAACAACTGGCGGCGCAGCCGCCCCGAGTAAGGATGCGGCGAGCAGTGATGGCGGGTGTAAACACGTATTTTGATACCTGCAAGAAAGCTGCCAGGAAGCCCAGCCAGACAGGCGTTCATGAAATGCGTGTGCGCCAGGTCATAACGTTGTCTCCTGCAAAACTGAAAGATCTTCCGCATCGCTGCCGGCACTTGCAGCCGATTGGAAAAACGGATGTGATGGCATGGCACACCCTCCTCCTTGAGTTCTCTTGCGATCAAAGATTCATCCGGGTGTAGGAACAAAAAAGTAAAATTGTAGCTTCGGCGATGAAGGCTGCGGCAGATATCCCCGAAGAACTTCCAGGGTTCAACGCCCCCGACAATATAGAGTATCTCGGGTTTGATAGTACAGCTATCCAACTTGCGTCCCCTTCGCAATCTTTAAGAGATCTCTTGCTAGCGACCTATCGCAACTGTATCTGAAAGGGACGGCATGAAATAGGCACTCAAGAATTATTTTTGTTGAAATGGGATACAATGCAAACGCTATTTCGAAATCTGAGGATGCCTCCATGCTGAAGAGGATCATAGCTCACCTCGCGGTGGGTTCACGCCTGCGATCGGCTGGCATCAATCTGGAATTGCCGAGTTTCGCTCTTCTCAATATGGTATTGGTGCTGGTCATGGTGACTATGTGCACGCAACGGGCCGCGTCGATTACCAGGCCCCAGCCTTTGGACGAAGCGTATTGCACGCCTCCCAGCGGGAAATACCCGGCCGATCGATACGATGTAATCATCGTCGGTGCCGGAATTGCGGGACTCAGTGCGGCGAAAGAATTGCAGCACTTGAGTCGCTCGATCCTGATCCTGGAGGCGAATAATCGGATAGGGGGCCGCGCGTATGTTGGCTATATCGGCGATGACAAGGTTCCCATCGATTATGGAGGCGCCTGGATTCACGGCATTCCCACCAACCCGCTCACGTGGTTGGTTGACTCCATGGGCTTCAAGCGGACGCGCACCGAACTCAATCTTCCCTACTTTGTCAACGGCAAGGAGGCCAGCAACGAAGAGAAGAAAGTCTTTGACCATGTTGTGGAAGAATACGAAGATGCGGTAACGCTGGCTGCCAGGTCCGTTGAGGATCAGCACGCACTGGCTGAGTTTGCGTGCAGCGAATACAAAAGCCACGTGCCGCGGAATAAGATCTGCCGCGACTTGCAGCGTAGGATTCCGTTTAGCCGGATTTCTGTTCTAAGCGATCTTTGCCGCGGGCCCATTCGCTCTCCCCAGAAATTCTGCGCCATGGCAGACAAGGATTTGCGCGTTACCAGCGACGTGGCGGAACACTACGTACCTCACGCCAGGGAGTTCAGCGACATCATTCCTTTGCTCATCGCCAATGCCGGTCCACTGGAGAGCGCCGCTGAACTGGGCAAGACCTCCGCCGTTGACGGCGCACACTTCGCAGCCGGAGAGGATGACCTCATCGACAAGGGAATGGGCGCTTTTGTTGAGAAACTTGGAGACGGCTTGCCGGTCTGCTTGAACTCGCCGGTCACGGCGGTGGATTACTCCAAGGATGGCGTGAAGGTGAGTGCCGGGGGCAGGGTCTTTGAGGGTTCAAATGCACTGGTTACAGTCTCCGTTGGAGTGCTGAAGAAAAAAAGGATTGCGTTCAAACCGGAACTGCCGAAGGAGAAACTCCAAGCCATAGATCGTTTGCAGATGGGCAACATGCAAAAAGTGATCGTCCCTCTCAATCGAGATATTTTCCCCAAAGAGCCGATGAACTCATGGATCCTCTATGAAGGTGACCTTTCTGGGGAGGCACTGGACTTTGCGAAAAAGCAGGACCTTCCACTGGTGGATGGAACGCGGGTGGTTATGGGTTTCGTGATCAAGCCGCTGAACAAGAACATCGCGATCGGCTTCTTTGGCGGAGAATGGGCCAAGGCGCTGGAGATGCGGTGCGACAGCATAGAGCACGGTTCCGGTAAAAGCAACCCGAAGTGCGACGATCTCTCGATTGCAATCACCAAGTCTGCTCTTTCCAACATATCCGGTGAAAAAAGGGTCGATGAGAACATTCAAGAAGAGGGAATCCATGTAACGCGCTGGAGCCTCGATTCAACCTCCTTCGGCGCCTATTCGGTGGCGGAGCCCGGAGGCTGGTACCAGCGTGAAATCCTCGCTGAACCGGTGGAAGACGCAAAGGGAACAAAGCGCCTGTTTTTTGCTGGAGAAGGGACCGCCCGCGCGATCTATAACGGTTCTTACCCCGGCGCCTACGAATCGGGCTTGAAGGCAGCTAGAGATATTCATGCCGCAATGCTTGAGGCGGAAGAGAAGGCGAGAAAGGCCGGAAGGTTGGGTTCAACAGGGAAGTAAAGAGCATTAGAAGTCGATTCAGGGAGTCTTTCTCGATCACCTGATTCTTGAGTACATGTCCTTCCTCAGCCGGTATGCATGAACGTTCGCCCGTACATGTCCGCATTCGATATTGCGAATGAACTGACCAAAGCGCTGTAATAAAGGAGACCTAAAAGAATTTTTGCAGCGTGCGAATCCCTCCCCCCTTGCAGTCAGAATCGCAGCGCTCCCTAAATTGGAGATCAATATGCAAATTGGTGTTTATGGGTGCGGATACGTAGGAACCGTCGTGGCTGCCTGTCTCACGGATTTTGGCGTGCCGGTTACCGCCTACGGCAGCGACAGTGTGAATACCACGCTGCTGGCCAGTGGAATCCTGCCGTTTCACGAGAAGAACCTGAGTGACATTGTTCGCCGTGGTGTCCGCTCCGGAAGACTGATGTACTCCACGCATCTGCAATCCATGGTGCAGCGCGCCGAGATCATCTACCTTGCCGAGGATTCCAACAAGAATATTGAACGGACAGCCATTGAAATCTCGAACTACTGTGACCACAGCCAGATTCTTGTACTGGTAACTCCTGTGCCCGTGGGTACAGCACGCCGGATCGAAGCCAAGCTGCTCGAAACGGGTCGAAATATGATTGTGGTCTCGCATCCCCTGTTCTTGTCGGAAGGCTGCGCCGTCGAGGACTTCAACTGGCCCGATCGTATTGTTCTGGGCACGAACTCCAGCCAGGCAGTTACTGCGCTGAAAATGTTATATCGCCCCTTGGTGATGCGTGGCGTGCCGGTCATTGTCACCAACCATGAGACGGCAGAGTTGGTGCGGGAGGCCTCCACGGCCTTCTTGGCTACTAAGGTCTCTTTCATCAATGAGCTTTCCAGCCTGTGCGAGCACGTGAGCGCCGATGCAGTCGATCTCGGCTTAGCTCTTGGCTTGGACAAACGCATTGCCCCTCGCTGCCTGCAACCCGGCTCGCTGGGCGGCAGCTTTGCCGAATCCGACATGGACTCGTTAGCCAATCTGGCAGCCGGATCGGGTGTATCTCTGAAGATTCTCACCGCGGCCCGCGAAGTGAACCGTGAATTTTGTGACCGGATCATGCAGAAGATCGCCAGCCTTGTGGATACAGTCTGCGGCAAGCAGGTTGGAATTCTGGGATTGGCATTTAAGCCCAACACCAACTCGGTGGCCAATTCGGCTTCTATCCATCTGGCCAAGCAACTCATGCAACGCGGCGCTCATGTAAAAGCATACGATCCTATCGCCATGCCCGACGCGCAGCAGGAGTTGAGCGGCAATGTGCGCTATTGCGACTCAGCCTATGCCGTGGCCGAAGGCGCAGATGCCCTGGTATTGAGCACCGGCTGGCCGGAGTTCCGCACCTTGGACTATGACCGCATCCGGCGCATCATTCGCCGTCCGGTGTTCGTCGACACCAAGAACCTTCTGGACGGCACCAGAATGAAAGCTTTGGGCTTCGAATATTTAGGCGTTGGTCGCGCGTAAGCACCTCGCCTCGCACCAAAGGGCCTCTGTTCTTCGGGATAGAGGCCTTTTTTTGCGCCAATCAAAGAGAAAGAATGCCTCGCAGCTTTTTCGGCCGTTTAAAATCAACCGGGCTTTAGAGCGTGTGTGAGAACTCGCTTGATTTTTGCGAGTAGATGAGGCAAATAATCGTGGCCATCGATGGTACGATGATCGCGGCCCACAATAGCAAGAGCTGGGTGGATGTAGAGAAGAAATTACGGGCAGCAGCGAGCGCGGCTGCGGTAACAAATCCGGCGTTGGCAGAAGCGCTGGGATGCCGAAGATGATGGGGTGGCGGCCGAGTATGCACAGGAGCAGATGGAGAAAGCGCGGAAGCGGTTGGAAACGATCCCCCGGACGTGGGTTCTCGAAATCCCTCTAACGTTGCGATCTCACACACCCTCTTCCGCCCAGTTGATTTTAAACGGCTTGCGGCACGAGTAAACTTCCTTCGGCGAATCTCAGGACAAGCCATGCCCCTGACACAAAGCTCGCAAAAAGGGCCTTTTTTCAGCGGCCTGTTTAGCCCTATGGCTGTTGGGTCCCGCATTCAAAGGAACAGCCCAAAGCGGTAGAGACACTTGTAACGATTAAGAGCTAATGACTAAAGGCTAAAGTACTAACTTCTGATTACTCATGGATACCGACTACATTCTGGAGACCCGGAACCTTGTCAAAGAGTTCAAAGGTTTTGTGGCGGTCAGCGATGTGAACCTGCGGGTTTGCCGGGGCCGGATTCATGCTCTCATTGGTCCTAACGGCGCAGGCAAGACCACGGTCTTTAATTTGTTAACGAAGTTTCTTGTTCCAACGCGCGGCAGCATTCATTTCAAAGGTCATGACATTACCCGTGAGAAACCTGCAGAGATCGCCCGCCGGGGCGTGGTGAGGTCTTTTCAGATATCGGCTGTTTTTCCGCATTTGACCGTTCTGGAAAATGTCCGCATCGCGTTACAGCGCAAGCTGCGAACGAATTTCTATTTTTGGCAAAGCGAGTCTTCTCTCATGGTGCTCAATGGCCGCGCCTTGGAATTGTTGTACCAAGTGGGCCTTGAGTCCTACGCCAATGTGGTTGCCGTAGAACTGCCCTATGGACGGAAACGGGCCTTGGAGATCGTCACGACCATTGCGCAGGAACCAGAATTGCTGTTGCTGGATGAACCAACTCAGGGAATGGGCCACGACGACGTAGACCGGGTCAAAGACCTGATTCGGAAAGTCGCCGCCCATCGCACCGTACTGATGGTGGAGCACAACATGGGTGTGGTGGCGGACCTGTGTGATGTAATCACCGTGCTCCAGCGCGGTTCTGTTCTGGCCGAAGGAAGTTATATGGAGGTTTCTGCCAACCCTCAGGTGATGGAAGCCTACATGGGATCAGAAAGAATTTAAAATTTCAAATTTTAAATTTGAAATTTTAACTTTTGTACTGCTCGATACTGTGTTCACGGCAAAAATTCATGTCCAGCGAAACTGAGTACCTTCGCATCACTGATCTGCACGCTTTCTACGGCGAATCGCACATCTTGCACGGTGTGGATTTAAAGGTGAATAGCGGCGAGTTGGTTACGTTGCTGGGGCGCAATGGAGCCGGTCGCACTACGATCCTTAAATCAGTTTTGGGTTTGGTGGGAAAACGTAGCGGATCGGTGATGGTCAATGGTCGCGAGACCATCCATTGGCCAGCCCACCGCATCGCCCGGCTAGGTGTCGGATATTGCCCCGAGGAGCGCGGTATCTTTTCCAGCTTGAGCGCCGAAGAAAACCTGATGCTTCCGCCAATTCTCTCCAGCCAAGGCATGGGAGTCGAAGAGATTTACGGCATGTTCCCGAACCTCAAAGAACGACGCCGCAGCCAGGGAACGCGGCTCTCCGGCGGGGAGCAGCAGATGCTTGCCATTGCGCGCATTCTGCGCACCGGCGCGAGCCTGTTGCTACTGGATGAGGTTTCCGAGGGCTTGGCGCCGGTGATCGTCCAGAAACTGAGCGAAGTGATTCTTCAACTTAAGCAGAAGGGCTTTACCATCGTGCTGGTGGAACAGAACTTCCGCTTTGCCGCTCCCCTGGCCGATCGTATGTATGTAGTGGAGAGAGGGCGTATAGTCTTGGAGATCGCCAAAGACGAGATCAAAGAAAAGCAGGAATTATTGGACGAATTGCTGGCGGTCTAGTCCTTAATCATGAGTAATTAGCTATTAGTACTTAGCCATTAGATTAGCATCAGCCATTTAGAGCGGTTTAACAAGTGTTGTCGACCGAACATCGGTGGAAGAACAGCCCTTTAGGGGCGTGTTCGGCGCGCAAAAACAAAGGGCTTTAGCCCTGTAATTGCTGATTCAAGGAGGAATCCAAAATGACACGCAAACTGATGAGCGTGATGGCAGCATGTCTTCTATTGTTTGCATTTGCACTGGCTTCCGCGCAGAGCAAGCCGGGCAACGCAAAGATCTCCGGAGATGTGGTGAAGATTGGAGTGTTGAGCGATATGTCCGGCGTTTATTCGGATATTGGCGG
>DASZEU010000134.1:0-6963 GCA_035940535.1 Candidatus Angelobacter sp. | reverse complement strand
GCTTCAGGAGATTTTGTCGCCAGTTTTTCGAAGTTACTGAGGAATTCGGCATTGCCTGACTCTTTCCTCATCTGAGAAAGATAATGACCGAACTTGGCAAAGAGAAAATGAAGTTCGCCGTTACACTTAAAGAACAAGCCTTCATGCAAAGCGCCCTCTAGAACCATGGCGGCCACCATGTCCCAATACGTCAGCACCTGGCGGGCATAAGCATTTTGCTCGCTGCCGAAGGAGTTCATTACGGACTGGAATTCTTCGTAGGTCGAAGGCCAGAATTGGCCAATCACAAAGTCGCGGGCCTTGCGCATTACGGGTTCGCGTCGGAGGTCATAAAGCTGTATGAGTACCTGTGCGTCATGTGCAGTTGCTTTCTTGCCTTTTGTTGCCATGAATGGTGTTCTCTCCTGTTGAATTACGCCACTGCCTCAGGCTTGGGCAATGGGCGTGAATAATCACATTTTATTACTGCCGGGGCCTCAGCCACCGCTTTGGCTTTCTTCCCGCCCTTCTTCGATGGCTTGGGCTGCTCTTCTTCCTCTGCCGCTTTGCGGGTATTGTTCGGACAGACCAGCACCGCCCCAGACTTCAGATTCTTTTCCAGCAGGTAAGGACTGCCGCATTGCGGACATGGTTCCGCGACCGGCTTATAGGCAGAGGTAAAAGAGCACTTGGGATAATTGGAGCAGCCATAGAAAAGATTGCCACGGCGACGCGCCTTTTTTTCCACCAACTCGCCCTCTTTGCATTCCGGACACTTCACGCCAATAAAGTTTTGCTTGATGTACTTGCACTCCGGGTATCCGCTGCAAGAGATGAATTCTCCATAACGGCCATGGCGCAACACCAGATTGCGGTTGCACTGCGGGCAAGTTTCTTCCAGGGGGACATCCGGCACCTTCTTGCCCTGGTCGAGCCTGCGAGTGGTCCTGCACTCAGGATAGCCCGTACAAGCCATAAACTGGCCGAAGCGGCCCCGCTTCAGCACCATGACCCGGCCGCAATTCTCGCAGTATTCTTCCTGTGTAGTCTCCGGCATCTCCGCCGAATCCAGGTCGGGGAGATTAACAGGATTTTCCTTGGTAAAGGTGCAACTGGCAGGATCGTCCTTTTTATATGCGCTGCAGGCAAAGAATGACCCATGTTTGCCCCATTTCAGTACCAGCGGCGAACCACACCGTTCACACTTCTCTTCCGTGGGCTTTTCCATCCGCTTGATGTTTTCCATGTGCTTTTGGGCGTAGCGGAGGTCTTTCTCGAACTTCTTGTAGAAGTCGCCCAGCGCATCGGTCCACTTTTCCTTGCCATCTCCGATCTCATCCAACTCTTCTTCCAGGCGGGCAGTGTATTTGGGATCGAATATTTCCGCAAAGTTCTGCACCAGCAGATCGGTAACCACCAGGCCAGTCTCCGTAGGAATGAACTTGCCGCCCAGCTTTTGTACGTACTGGCGCTCCTGAATGGTGGAGAGAATGGTTGCGTAGGTTGAGGGCCGGCCAATCCCTTGTTCTTCCAGTTCTTTTACCAGCGAGGCCTCGTTATAACGTGGCGGCGGTTCCGTGAAATGCTGTTCCGGCTTCAATTCCTTGAGCGTAAGTTTCTGGCCAACCTCCAACGGAGGCAACTTATGCTTGAGCGCCTCATCTTCTTCATCCTTACCTTCTTTGGACTCTTCATACACCTTCAAGAAGCCTTCGAACTTCAGAACCGAACCAGTAACCCGGAAGGTGAACGACTCGCCGGGAGCCTTGGCTTCAACGTCCACGCTGGTTTGGTCGAAGACCGCGGGGGTAATTTGTGAAGCAACAAACCGCTGCCAGATAAGCTTGTAAACCTTGTATTCATCTTCTTGGAGATATTTTTTGATCTCATCTGGATGGCGAGCGGCCGACGTGGGACGAATCGCTTCGTGCGCTTCCTGTGCAGACTTCTTGGATTTGTAAGTATTAGGCGACTCTGGCAGAAACTCCTTACCATAAGCGGAACCGATCAACTGACGCACCTCTGCCAGCGCATCGTCGGAAATGCGCACGGAATCCGTTCGCATGTAGGTGATGAGACCAACCGAACCTTCATCCCCCAGTTCCACTCCTTCGTAGAGGCGCTGGGCAATCATCATGACCCGCTTTACGCTGAAGCGCAGCTTGCGGGAGCCGTCCTGCTGAAGCTTGCTGGTCGTGAAAGGTGGGGCCGCAGTGCGGCGGCGCTCTTTCTTCTCCACATTGCGGACCGACCACTGGGCCTTTTCCAGCGCGGTCCGAATCTTTACGGCCTCTTCCTCGTTGGGAATCTCGGTTTTTTCGTCGCCGCGCCCGATAAATCGGGCATCGAATGCGGGCGGCTTGGCAGCAGCCAGGTGAGCATCGATGGTCCAATATTCTTTTTTCTCAAAAGCCTGGATTTCGCGCTCACGTTCAACGATCAGGCGTAAGGCAACGGTTTGCACACGGCCAGCAGAGAGACCGCGCCGCACCTTGTCCCACAACAGGGGCGACACTTGGTAGCCGACAATGCGGTCGAGCACGCGGCGCGTCTGCTGAGCATCCACGAGGTTCTGGTCAATGCTGCGCGGATGCCGGAAGGCCTCCTGCACTGCCTTCTTGGTGATCTCGTTGAAGGTGACCCGATGAATGGGAATGCTGCCCTTTTTCTTGGACTTGCCATCCCACAACTCTTCGGCCAGGTGCGACGCAATGGCCTCGCCTTCGCGGTCCGGGTCAGGCGCGAGATAGATTGCGAGCGCCGATTTGGCCAGCTTCTTCAGCTTGGCCACCACTTTTTCTTTCCCTGGAATGATGTCGTATTCGGTGCTGAAGTCCCCCTCAAGGTCGACCCCCAGCTTGCTCTTAGGCAAATCTTTGATGTGCCCAAGCGAAGCCTCGACTTCATAGTCCTTGCCCAGGTACTTATTGATGGTCTTCGCCTTGGCCGGCGATTCGACGATGACTAATGATTTTGGCAATGTCGCTCTTCCGTGATTATTTTCCGTTTTAGATGATATGAGATATTCGAAGCTAACACATTTGGAAAGCTGCTAGCTACTAGCTGCTAGCTTCTGGCGCAACCTTCGTAACCCTCGGCTTTGTAAAATGTTTCTCTGATTTTTCTGTAACTGATGTCACCAGAGAAGTTAACAGAAAGCTCCTAGCTACTGGCCCCTAGCTGCTGGCTTGACGTTCGTAACAACATCTGATGCGGCCTTCGCAGCGCTTCGTTTTGCCAGGCGTTCACGTGATGTCTCCGCTACAGACGTCACCAGAGTTAGCATACGCTGCACTTCGACTAGCTTTTTCTCTAAGTTCTGATGGGCATCGTGCGTGAGCAACTTTAAATCGCGCGCGAACAGCAGATGATATTCGAGCTCTGAAGCCGAGCCGCGAGCGATCTGCAGAAACCTTGCAAACTCGCCATCAGATCTTCTTCCGCAGCCCTCTGCGATATTAGCACCCACAGACACGGCGGCACGACGTATCTGGCTGGTTAAGCCATAAATTTCATCGCGCGGAAAACTCCTCGTTGCTTGATAAATCTCAAGGCCCAAAGCATGTGCCTTCTGCCAAACCCTAAGCTCTTTGAAATCCTTCACGACACTCTCCCGGTTTTGGTTTAGCTAGCAGCCAGCAGCTAGTAGCTAGAAGCTCTTAACAAAATTCTTCCCCGGCATCTGTTTGATCTTGCCGTTGAGCTCGAGTTCAAAGAGAACGGTAAATACCTCCGACGATGAGATTTGGGGCTCGAGTTTTTCGATGATTTCGTCAATGTGCGTTGCTTCGTGCCCTTTCAAAAGGGCCAAAACAGCTTTTTCTCCAGGCGAAAGTCTTTCTTCCGCAAGCAGGTTGCCGGTTTGGGGGCTTTTGTCAGATGCGGCAACCGGCTTTTGGGATTCAAGCTGCTCCTTGATGGCTGCCGGCAATTCCTCCCAAACATCTTCCCAGGTTGCGGTGAGCTTGGCGCCTTGCTTAATGAGAGTGTTGGGGCCCCAGGAGTTTTTGGAAATCACGTTGCCGGGCACAGCGAAAAGTTCGCGGCCTTGCTCCAGGGCACAGCGAGCGGTTATGCGGGTGCCGCTGTACTCGGCGGCTTCCACCACCAGCACCCCCAGCGAAAGACCGCTGATGATCCGGTTACGGATAGGAAAATTCTGTGGAGCAGGAAAAGCTTCGAGTGGAAATTCACTGACCAGAGCTCCGCCTCCAGCGAGAATGCTCTCGGCCACCTTCCTGTTTTCCTTTGGATAGATCACATCCACGCCTGTGCCGAATACTGCAACAGTGACGCCCGGCCCTTTCAGCGCGCCTCGATGAGCGTAAGCATCTACTCCCCGTGCCATGCCGCTGAATATGACCAGCCCGCGCATAGCCAGATCGCAAGCCAGCCTTTCTGCCATGCCAATCCCGTAGGGAGTAGGGTGGCGTGTGCCCACAATGGCGATTCCAGGACAGGAGAGCGATCCAGAATTTCCCCGCACATAGAGCACCAGTGGCGGATCATAAATCTCACTCAAGCGCGCGGGCCACGCAGCATCATCTTTGGTTAAAATCTCGACCTTGGCCCCCGCCGCCTTGGCATATCCTTCATGAGCCAATTCCAGAGACTTGCCCAGGGCAATCGACTGCGCAGATTGGGCTTGTAACCCCAATCCTTCCAACTCGGTCAGAGAGGCATGAAACACATCTTGCGGATTGCCGAAGTGCTGAACAAGTTTGCGTCCGCGCGTGGGCCCCAATCCAGGAGTTAGCGAGAGGGCCAGCCAATAAATAGCAGTAGAGGTTCCTGGAGTCTCGGTCACCATCGAGTCATCATCCATCGAAGATCAACTTTCGCGGACTCTACACGGATTTTGAAAAGCGTGTCAATACCCCCTTGATACAATAAGTCAAACTCTATGGGTCAACTGCGAATTTCAGCGATCAGCTTCCTTAATACAGTCCCGTTGATGTGGGACTTCGAAAATGGCGAATCGGCGGCGGCCCTTAAAGAGCATTTCGAGTTTCGATACACAATTCCTTCGCAATGTGCGGAAGAGCTGTTATCCGGCTCCGCCGACATCGGCATCATTCCGGTCGCTGCTTATACTGCGATTCCCGACCTGGTGATTATTCCCGAAGTGTCCATTGCTTCTAGGAGGCAGGTACGCTCCATTCTGCTGGTCAGCAAAGTTCCAGTGGAAAAAATCCGCAGCGTGGCTGTTGATCATTCTTCCCGCACTTCGGTTGCGCTGCTCAAAGTTTTTCTAAAGAAATTCGTTGGGATCGATCCTGGCTTCACCGAACAGGCGCCTAATCTGGTGGAGATGTTGCGCTGGCATGATGCTGGCATGTTGATCGGAGACCCAGCCCTTCAAGCGCCCACAGCAGGATATTACGTCTATGACCTGGCAGAGCAATGGCAGCGCTGGACTTTGCTCCCGTTTGTGTTTGCCTTCTGGGCCATACGCAAAGCCGCGCTGCAGGCCGTTCCAGCCAATGTGGATGTCGCCGCTATTTTTCAACAATCGCGCGACCACGGATTACAACATATTCAAGAGATCGCGGCCCTTTGGTCTCCCAAATTGAATCTGAAACCAGCAGCGATTGAGGAGTATCTAACCAGCAACATCGATTACTCCCTGGATCAAGCTAACGTTGACGGCCTCAAGCTTTTCTATCGTTATGCACAGGAATTCGATGTGCTACCACCAGCGCCGGAACTCCGCTTTGTCGAGCAATCGACCCTGAGTTCCCGGCCTTAGTCCGAATATCCTCTCCGCTCTTGCGATTGGTTGACGCATCCAAGATATGAAATGGGCATATTTCTGTTGATCACGTGGTGGTCCTGGCTGGAACGGTTAGGAGGCATTGGCCTAATTTTGCTGGCCTTAGCGGACAACTCTGTAGTTCCCCTTCCTGGCAGCATGGATGCGCTTACAATCATTCTTTCCGCACATGAAAAAACGTGGTGGCCTTATTACGCGGTGATGGCGGCGATCGGAGCGCTGACCGGAGGCTATGTGACCTACGCGCTAGGGAGCCGGGGAGGAAAGGAGTCGCTGGAAAAGAAGCTTTCAAAACACCAGGCGGAGAGGATTTATGGAATTTTTAATCGGTATGGCTTCTGGAGCCTGCTGGTTCCCGGGTTACTGCCTCCGCCCGTGCCCTTCACGCCTTTTCTGATTGCCGCGGGTGCGATGCAATACTCGCGGCGAAAATTTTTTGTTGCAGTAGGTCTGGCCAGGGGAGTTCGCTACACTGCTTTAGCTTACCTGGGATCAAAATACAGCAGGCAAATCTTCGGCTTTTTCCATAACTACCATCAATTAATTCTTTGGATTTTTGTGGGCTTGGCGGTGCTGGGCGGAATCGGAGCCGCCTCTTATGTCTGGAAGCGCAAGAGAGAAGGCAAACCGATCATCTCCGCACGCTCTGAGAACCCGGCCAGTTAAAACGGCGTAGCTGCTGTGCCATAACAATCAGGCAACTGTGGGTTTGCCGTCTGGGTACAACAGAACCAGGTCATGGCGCAACAAAGTCTCATGACCCTCATGATCAACGGCCTTGGCATGGATTGTGAATGTGCCCCATCCAGAAGTATCAAGACGAAAACTTGAATTCCGATCCTTGATCACCCTAACTGGATTGTGAAACGTGGAATCTAAGATGTAGACGACGTGATCGACTGCCTGAAGCTCGTCGGTCGTCCCTTCTAGCCAGACCGACCATTCCCAGCGGTCCTTTCCTAAATATCTTGAGTTCTGCCGGATCGACAACGCCATAATTACTCCTTGATCTGTATGTCCACGGTATCCAGATAAAAATCCGCATTGGCGACTGTATTTTTTCTTTCCCATCATAGCCGCAGTTGTTTCCAAAGCGTTATTAAGTATCTATTATTGGCGGGCAGGGAGAGCAGGATCGGGATCTTGCCGCCTGTGTTTGCAATGGCAGAAGGACGTGACCCCATCCATTGCCAATGGCGAGATTCCCTGGC
>DASZEU010000133.1:0-11914 GCA_035940535.1 Candidatus Angelobacter sp. | reverse complement strand
GCTATACCGCGAGGAGCAGCGACGCCGGCTGGGCCGGGCCCAGGATTACATCGTGCGACGGCGGCACAATGCCCTGATCATTGAACAATGGGCCAATACCGAATGGTCCGACATGCGCAGACATAGCCTGCAGGATGAGGCTGGTCCGGAGCTGATTGAGGCGATTCTGGCCGTCCAACAGGCCGCGGTCACCTTCCGCATGGCCTCCTCGATGGTCTTGGCCAAGATCAGACTCTGGCACTCTTTGCACCTGGTGGACAAATGGTGGCTTCTTTCTCCACCCAGCGTTGCCGGCTTGCGCAAGACTGGCCGCGTTGACCTGCTTGTGAGCTACCAAGCTGTCCGAGATGCCGCCTTGGCTCTGGCCAGCTTCTATGGCCAGGAACGGTATGAGCTTCTGGAGTCTCTGATTTAACGGCCCGAAGGGCGCTTCTTTCAAAATATAATCTGCCAATTCTGAAATCCACAGTTCCAGGACATCCCTGCTCGATTCAAACTCGATGCCTCTATCTTTTCTCGCGAACAAGCCGCTCACGCAAGTTGACCGGCACAAATCAACGTTCAAGGAGAAAAGATCATGAAAAAAAACTTAGCTCGCTTCGTACTCGCCTTGCAGTTCTTCATGGCCGGCGCATCCACGCCGCTACTGGCAGATGGAACCATGCCATTGCCCCCCTTCTGTCCGCCCGATTGTACCTGCCATTAGATTTTGTGATTTGTGGGTGGCTGGGTTAAGCTGGCCACCCAATGTCTTTTACGGGATTAATGGCGAGCCTCGTAGGTCCAGCTTTACAGATTTGGCTGGCGGTAGCGATGTTTCGCCGCAAGCTCCATCACAGCTATCCTCTGTTTTTTACTTATACCCTTTATTCCGTAGTTATAATTGCCGTGCGTCTCTCGGCTGCTAAACAACCTCGTTTACTCTTCGCCCTCTATTGGATTACAGAGATCATTTATGGAGTTCTTGCCCTGCTGGCCGTTCGTGAGGTCTTCGGTGATGTTCTGGAACTGCGATCAAACCGGAATCCTTGGTGGCAAGTTGTACCCGTAGCGATCCTGTTGACTCTTATCATCGCCTCCCTGTGGCGGGCGATCTACCATCCATTTGGACCCAATTTTTGGGGAACATTAGGAGCGGGTGCTTATTCCTTCGAGCTAGGGGTGCTGTGCATACAGGCAATAAGCTACCTGTTGGCTCTGTTCCACCTGAAACCGTTCTCGGGCATCTTGAAAAAACATCACAATGCCAGCATCTTGAAAGGCTTTGGTATCTTCGGCCTGGTTACCATGGTGGTCTATGTCATGCGTTTGTACTTCGGATCTCGGTTTGAGGGCTGGTTCCGCTATATTCCGCCAGGAGCTTACATCATGGCGACTTTGACCTGGCTAAATGCTTTTCGCCGCGCGGAACCTCCTACCCGCGCACCCTCGCCGACGCCTGAATTCCTGGGTGGACTTATGGAAGGATTCAGCCGCGAACATGAGACGCTTGAGAAAATCGAGAAGGACTTGCCTCCCAAGTGGCATCTCACGGGCGATGCAAGAAATCAATGTGCCGACGGACTTCCGGCTTAAGCGCAGTTGGGAATTAGGCGTCCGAACGCTCAGCCATTCGCAAAGATTTTGCCGGTCCAAGGCGCGAATGTCACCAAACTTGATGCCTGCCTTGTGGGAGTGCCGCAGGCACGCTAGAGAGTAGGCCCGTACGTCAGTGCGGGTAACGGAAGAAAAATGATGCCGAGTCGCCTGGAGGCGACGCCAGATTGCGGTAAACATGCTATACAAACAAGAAAACCATGATCTCCTAGTGGTTATTCGGAAACGCCATCATCGATTTTCAGAAATATTTCTGCCATCGCCTTCGGCGACTCGGCATCGTTCGGCTACTTTCACCCACACTGACGTGTGGGCCTACTCTCTAGCGTGCCTTCGACACTGGATCCTTTATGTCCTTCTTTGATTTCACATTTGCAATTCGATTTTTGCGCATATTCTCAGCATTCAGCCCCTAAACATCCTCGGGCCATGTAAAAACTAGGATTCGCAGCCATCCCTTTGCAATATGTTTCATGGCTGAATGCTGAGTGCTGATGGCTGAGTGCTTATCCCCACCCACAAAGTTTCTTTCCTCTCAAGTCCCTTTACTTGATAGCATCAATGATTGACTATGCCAGTGGGAAAACTCCATATAGTGCCATTGGGTGGACTAGGCGAGTTCGGAATGAACTGCATGGCCATTCGCTGGGGCAATGACATCGTGGTCGTGGACGCCGGCTTGATGTTTCCTGAATCGGAATTGCTGGGTGTGGACATTGTTGTTCCCGATATCACCTACTTATTGAACAACCGCGACAAGGTCCGCGGTATTGTTCTGACTCACGGCCACGAAGATCATATCGGCGGACTGCCCTGGATCCTTTCCGAGCTGAATGTTCCGGTTTTTGGCACGGAGTTCACGCTGGCATTGGTCGAAAACAAGCTGGAAGAGCATCAACTGCTCGACCGGTCTGACCTGCGCGAGATCCGGGCCGGAGGCCGCTTTAACCTGGGACCATTCACCATCAATCCTATTCAGGTAACCCACAGCCTGGTGGACTGTGTTGCTTTGGCCATCCACACACCGATCGGGGTAATAATCCATACCGGCGATTTCAAAGTTGATCCTACGCCTACTGATAATCGCCTCTTTGATCTGCATACCTTTGCCGAATACGGAAAAGAACGGAGCGTGCTGGCCCTGCTCCAGGATTCCACCAACGTCGAGCGGCGGGGATACACACCCAGCGAGCGAGCCGTCCGAGGACGCTTCGATGAGATTTTTGCCCGGGCCGAGCGCCGCATCTTTGTCACGTGTTTCTCTTCTTCCATCCATCGCATCAAGATCGCCATGGAGATGGCCTGGGAATATCGGCGCAAGGTGGCTTTAGTGGGACGCTCGATGACCGAAGCCGCTGAAATTGCCATGGATCTGGGTTACCTGGAGGCGCCGGAAGGGACCATGATCCATCCCGGCCAGATCAGGGAGTTCCCGCCCGATCAGGTTTGCGTGCTGATCAGCGGTACCCAGGGCGAACCGATGTCTGCGCTCTCACGTGCCGCCGTAGAAAACCACAAACATGCCCGCATCGAGCGAGGCGACACCGTGGTGCTCTCTTCCCGCATTATCCCTGGCAATGAAAAGGCCATCTACCGGATGATCGACCACCTTTTCCGCCGTGAGGCCGATGTGGTGTATGAGGACGGTTCAACTCCGCCGGTCCACGTCAGCGGACACGCCAGCCAGGAAGAACTCAAGCTGCTCATCAACCTGGTCAAGCCGCGTTATTTCATTCCCATTCACGGCGAATACCGCCAGCTTCGCCTGCACGCTGACCTGGCGCGCTCCATGCACGGGGCCGTAGGCCAGGTGCTGCTGATAGAAAGCGGGGATGTGCTGGAATTCGATGAGCTAGGCGCCCGCAAGATCGACAAAGTTCCGGTGGGCCGCGTTTGTATCGATTCCGGTTCGCGTGGCGATATTGTAGAAGATTTGGTCATCAAAGACCGCCGCCATTTGAGCGAGGATGGCTTCGTCCTGCCCATCATCGCCATCAACAAGTTGAGTGGTACGGTGGAATCAATTCCAGAGATCGTGATGCGAGGGTTCGCCGCCAGCACAGAAAATGGCTTCGTCCAAGAAGCCCGCAAGGTAATCGCCAACACCCTGGATGGATCGACCTCGGAAGAGAAGATGGATTACGGCGTGATCAAAGAAAAAATCCGCGCCGACTTAAAACGCTACATTGGTAAAACTACGTCTCGACGCCCGTTGATCATGCCGGTCATTCTGGAAATCTAGATCGCGATCTGATCCGCTCGCCATCTTTGCTGATCGCTAGACCTCTGGATTTTCATCGCCCATGCCTTTCGGCCCAAAACCGGTAGAAAAATGGTGTATAAGTAGTATATATTGGTTCCACAAGGATGTGCAGCTATGTCCGCCCAAAATATGATTGATATGTCAGCTCTTATTGCCACCGACGATCCAAAAACAGAAAGGCTCACGAAAGGCATATTTTCCAAAACTGAAGTCACTCACACTGCTTCTGCGGTACTGCAGGCGGCTCGATCTGCAAAAAGTCAAATCATCATCATGGATCTGAGCATGCCTGGAATCTCTCCGAACCAGGTGATTCGACGTTTGAAGGCGATGGATTGTTCTGTAATCGTGATTTCTTCCGGGAACCAAGTGAGCGAAGCGGGCAAGGCGTTGCGATCAGGAGCGCTGGACTATGTTGTAAAACCGTTCACTACTGAGGATCTCTGTACCCGCATTTCGGCGCGACTAGGACCATCGCGGCTTCAAGAACCGATTCGGCAATCGGATGCCCCACTTTTGCATTTGATCGAGAAGTTGCATGATCCGGAAACCGGTCGGCTCGATGCCCAGCGAATCGCTCATTTTTTTGGATTGAAAGTCGCTGAATTGGCTCGCATCCTTAAGAAACGAGTGGGCACCGTTAGCAAGACTTCCAATGCTCCAGCCCTTCAAGAAGCGCTCCGTCCGCTCGAGAGCATCGCTTCGGGATTGCTACGCCTCTTGGGAGGCGAAGCGCGCGTGCGCATGTGGCTTCAAGCGGCCAATCCAGCTTTGGATGGCCATGCTCCCATGGAATTGCTTCGCATGGGCAAGATTGCAGATCTCGGCGATTTCGTCCAAGACCTTCTTGAAGGACGTCCTGCGTGAAGCGAATGTTTCTCGAAGTCAGCGATGTGTCGAAGCGCCTGACAGGGCGGTTGCCAATAAACAGCTCTTGAGCAGTTTAGAAACTCGTCGCGCAGGAAAAGTGATCTATTGACGCCGGGGCAATAAGACTGGTTTGGTGAAACCTTTTTTGTGATTGTTGAACCAAATAGCCTTACAGGTGATTGTATCAGCGTCTTCGTCCCAGGTTGAACCGTCTGCGAATAGAATGCTGCTCAGTACCAATACCACACCGCCACCGTGTTCGTGCTCAAGGTCTACGAAATCCCAAGAGAGCTTCTTGCTTTCGCCTTCGCGTATGAGCCTGTTCCAACCGAACTCCCTCAAGCGAGCGCTCAGGTCATAGTTCCAATGAAGCCATATCCAGTGCTCGGTAGCGTCCGATAGGGCAACATTGAACACTAGGCCAACAATCCTCTTCCCGCTCGTATTCCTCACCCGGACGCTCAGATTATTGACATGGATATCCCGGAGTTCAACTGGACAGGACGATGCCAAAGAAGTACTGGATGGCGTGGTCTGGGCCTTGGAGTTCAGAGAAAACGTGGCGATTGCGAAGAACAAGATGATTGGCCGGATGGTCCAACAACACTTCATACGTTTGCCTCCTGGAGGACTATTCCTTTCAGCAGATTTAAATCTTTTGCTCGCAGAGTTGTGCCTTTTGATTTGTGAAGCTTTTGTAAAAAACTGTGGAAGGGTACGCTGATGATCGTTGATAGACGCCGGTTACTGTCGTAATAGGAAGTACGTTTAGCAGAGGCTACCGGATGCATGTCCCGCATGTTAAATATGTAGAGCACTAGGAAGTGCTTACTGAGTACACCGGAGGCAAGGGCATTTCGCCGGCGATCTGCACAACTTTCTCGTTCGTCCGGGTTGATTAGGATACCGTCACACAAGGAGGACGGATACGAATATGTTGAAAAAACTTTTTGCGTTAACTGTAGTCCTGGGACTGATGAGCGTAACACCTGCGGTGATGACAGCCGCGCCTCCCCAGGGAGGGAAAGAAAAGCACGAGCGCAACGAAAAGCATCCCCACATCAGGGCTGCCATCCATGAGTTGGAAGAGGCCAAGGGCGAACTTCAGCGCGCGGATCATGATTTCGGCGGCCATCGCGCCGAAGCCATTGAGGCAATCGACAATGCCCTCAAGCAACTCAGGCAAGCGTTGCAATACGACAAGAAATAAAGGCATTAAGTCGACGGACGCAGTAAAAAAGGCGACTTCGGGGTCGCCTTTTGTGTCTACTGCTGTTGCAGCTTCTCTTCGATCTTGACTTTCTCGTTGGCTCCAGCCGCCAGGTTGGTGTGGATGGGCTTGTACCCGCTCTTCTGGATTGTTATCTCATAGTTCCCAGGCTCGACCTGAAACTCCGTGGGCGTGGACTTGTCGAGAGTTCTTCCATTGATCGTTACCTGGGCTCCCTTGGGATCAGTCTTGACCTCCACAGTCGTCATGCCATTATTGGACCCACCACCGCCGCCGAAGAGTTTCTTGAAACCACCACCCACTACTTTGATGTTGTCTGTTCTTCCAGCCAACTTCAAGGTGGGTGCATAGCTCACGCTCTGTCCGGCGGTAAGTTTGATATCGGTGATGGTGTCGAGGTAGCCATCTTTATGGATCGTTACGGTGTGGGCGGCGGGATCGAGAACAAAATCCGAAGGCGTTAGTTTTCCGGAATCCTTGCCGTCGATCAGGATGTTTGCGCCTGTGGGAGTGCCGGTGACGGTCAAATATCCCTTGGTGGCGACGAGTTTTATATCTAGCGTAGCGCGGTTGCCAGCGGCGATTTCAATGCTTCGGGTCTCAGGAGCGTAACCAGCCTTGCTGATCGTTACCTTGTAGGCTCCTGGTGAAAGAGCATTCATGGTTTGGGGCGTTTTCCAGGACTCTGGGCGTCCTGCGATTTCAATGGTCGCACCAGGAGGAATCGAGGTGATACTCAGCTCTCCGGGGGTGGGCGCAGCAGGGGCAGCGGCAGCGGGCTCTGGACTGGCTACTTTTCCCCGGCTCTTTCGTGTCGTTGCCTCGCGTGTTTCAACAGAAGCCGGCAACAAGGTCACGGGATTTTGTGGCGTGGACTCCGGCTGGACCGAAGCAGCCGTTGTTTCGGCAACAGGTTCAGGAGGCGGAGCGTTGGTTCGATGGCGCAAAGAAATGGCAAGCGCCGAGACTACAAACAGCAGCGCCACTGCGGCTCCGGCCAGCTTCCACTGGGTCATGAGCTTGGAAGGCATCTTCTCTGCCTTAACAGCCTTGGCCGCCGCCGGTGGCCGGGTTGCGGTGGAGGCCGCTGCTGGGGCCGCTTTAATTCCTGTAGAGGAAGCCGTGGGTGATGACGGCACTTGGGGTGCGGCAGCAGCAACCGGTGACGGAGCCAGAGGCAGCGCAGGAGAAGGCGCGGCAGCAACCTGGGCGACTGGAGCAGCAACGGCGGGAATCTTTTGCGATGTCGTAACTGAGGCAGGCGCTGGAGTGGCTCTTGGTAGAACCGCGGGAACAGCGCCGGTCGCCGTGGCCGCGACTACAGCCTTGGCAGGAGATGCGTTCAGCGCGTCTGCCAGTGCCTCTGCCATTTCCTTGCCGCTTTGAAACCGATCTCGTGGGTTTTTGGAGAGAGCCTGAAGTACTATCCTGGAAATTGATTCTGGAATGCGGGAGTTGATCGCTGAGAGTGGCTGCGGTTCTGCCTCGCCGATGTTCTTGTCTACCTCGCCCAGATGTTTCCCGGCATAAGGGTGCCGGGTGGTGAGCAGCTCGTACAAAATGGATCCTGTTGTAAACAGATTCGAGGCGCGGTCTGCGGGCTTATTCTTCACTTGCTCGGGTGAAAGATAATGCTCATTTTCCAGGCGCTTGGCCGGTATGGGCGAGTAGATGTCTTTGTTCCTCATCAACCCAAAATCCAGCACTTTGAGCGTACCATCTGTGGTGACCTTGAGGTTCGAGGGGGTGAGGCAGTGATGGACGACTCCCTTTTCATGGGCATGATCGAGAGCAAGACACAACTGTCTGCCCAGTTCGACGACCTCGTTGAGATTAAAAGCTCGGTTGCTCAAATACTGCTTGATGCCGAGTCCTTCGATGAATTCCGAGGTCAGGAAGACAGTAAAGCCCTTGAATCCGCCGGTATAGAGCTTGGCGATGCCAGGATGATTGAGCGCATTGGCGGCGCGGGCTTCTGCTAGAAGGCGCTTGATGAGTTCGTTGGCGTCATCCAGCCACTCCGGAACCTGAAACTGTCGCAAAGCGACATAAGACTCGTACTTCGGGCTCTTGGCTTTGGCGACCGTGCCAATGCTTCCGTTGCCCAACTGCTGGACGAGTGTAAGGCGGTCTACTCGAGGGTTTGCACTGCTGGCGGTTGAAGTAGTATCTGACATACAAAAATACCAAGGGGGCCGACCTGGGTAGAGGGAGAAACTTGATAATAGCCCAAGGTGGCCGCCTGAGTATTAATGATGTAGGGTACTCGGTATGTTACGGAAGTACAAAGACTTACGAGGGACATCGAAAGCACTCACCGCAAAGTACGCTAAGGGCGCAAAGGAAATCAACCCAAAATCTGCTACGCAGGCCCCGCAAGGCGGGAACCGCCAAGGGCATATCGCAGCCGCGACCTTAGAGACTGATCACGATGTTTAATTTGCCCGCGCAAAATCAATGTATCCGCGCCGGACGTCGGTGCTGATCAATCTCACGCGTAACCGGTCACCGACATCGGCCCCATGCTGGCCTCGTACCAGCATTCCTTCAATGTGGGGCTTGAGGACGCGGACGAACGTCCCTTTCGGACCCGCTCCGGTAACGATGGCATCGAATAGCTCACCGATCCGGTCGCTCATGGCCACCGCGGCAAATCGCTTCGACATCTCCCGTTCAACGCGCCGCGCCGCATCGCCTTTCACCGTGCAGTTCTGGGCAATGGCCCCGAGTTCGCTTTCCGAATAAGGAGAGCTCTGCTTGCTGAGCACGGCCTTGATGAGCCTCTGCGTAACCACGTCGGGAAAACGACGATTGGGAGCAGTGGAGTGCGTGTAATCTTGCACGGCTAGGCCAAAGTGACCGATCTCCGGTTCACCAGGACGTTCCAGGACATACTCACCAGGTCCCATGAGCTTGACCACCGCCAGGGAAAGATCGACAAAGTGGTCGGGATCGGCAGCTTTCATTTTCGTGAGGAATTCGTTGAGCGCCTTCGAATCCGGTTTCGCCGGCAGCTTCTCGCCTTTTTGCTCCGCCAACGCAACGATTCGTTCCCACCGTTCCGGGACCTTCACGATCCGGCGAAGGGATGGAACTTTGTCCAGGAGGCAAGCGACCACATGGTTGGAGGCGACCATGAAATCTTCAATCAGTTCGGTGGCCCGGTTCTTCTCCTGCCGGGCGACGTCCACGATCTGGTCCTTCACAAGAACGGGACGCGTTTCGCTGCTCTCAAGGGTCAGCGCCCCGTGGCTAAAGCGCTCGTTTTTGAGTGCCTGAGCGACTTCATCCTGGAGCTTGAGTTGGGCCTGGAGCTCCGTGGAAGCTGCAACTTTAGGAGGAGCAGCGGCCCGGCCTTCGAGCCAAGCGCCTACTGAATTGTAAGCAAGCTGCGCTTTGTTACAGACCACAGCGCGATATACGTCGCTGGAGCGAATATGCCCATCGGCGCCGACTACATATTCCACCACCACACTCAGCTTGTCGACACCTTCCAGCAAAGAGGTGGCCCCGGTGGAAAGCTCCTCAGGAAGCATGTGGAAGTTGCGAACGCCGGTGTAGACAGTCGTGGTCTCTTTATAGGCATGTTTATCTACGGGCGTATCGCGAGCCACAAAAGCATCCACGTCGGCAACACCAACAAGCACCTTGGTATCGCCATTGGAAAGACGTTCCGCAACCTCGATCTGGTCAAGGTCTTTAGAAGTGTCATTGTCAATGGAAGACCACAACCGATCGCGCAAGTCGCGAATATCTCCACCTGGCTCGATCTTGGGAGGATGTGATTTTAAATCGGCTATCTGTTGGTGAACTTCCGATGGATATTCAGGCTCAAAACCGTGTTCCAGCATTGCTTGGCGAGCCATTTCCTGAAGATCGACTTGGACCGCATGATGATTAGGCATAATTTTAAAGGAAGAGACAGACTAACATGAGGGATTGCCAACATTGCCAAAATTTATGATTGCCATAATTTGAAGATGAAGATCATCAGCATCGGCGAGGTTCTGTGGGATGTGATCGGCGACGTCGAGCATCCCGGCGGTGCTCCTTTCAATTTTGCGGCTCATGCCCGGCAGTTGGGCCACGAGGCCCTGTTGATCAGCGCCGTGGGTAAAGACCAGCGCGGACAACGGATCCTGGATAGGATGGAGGAAATCGGACTTTCTACGCGCTATGTTTGTTCTTTGGAGGACCACCCCACAGGAGTGGTCACTGTAACTGTCGATTCATATTGCCAGCCCGATTACCTGATTCACCGCCCTGCCGCCTACGATTTTCCCCAGCTCACCCAAGGTGAAATCAAGGAACTTCTCTCCCTTGCACCGGACTGGATTTACTATGGCACTCTGCTGCAAACGAGCGGTGCAGCCCATGATCTAACAATGTCACTGGTGAGAGCCGGTCGAAGCGCACAGCGCTTTTACGATGTAAATCTTCGCCGAGGCTGTTACACGCCGGAACTTGTGCATGAGTTGATGACACAGGCGACCGTGTTTAAACTCAACCTGCAGGAAGCGGGTGAGATTGCAAAAATGTTTGGCAGCTCTTTTTCCTCGCCGGAAAACTTTTGCAGAAGCTATGCGGAAAGGTTCCAGTTCGAGGCAATCTGCATCACGCGAGGTGACCAGGGTTGCGGCATTCTTATGGGCAAGCACTATGCCGAATTTTCTGGCTATCGGGTCGATGTAGTAGATACGGTGGGCGCTGGGGACGCATTTTCGGCAGCTTTTGTTCATGGATTTTCCGCTGGCTGGGAGCCGGCACAGATTGCGGATTTCGCCAACCGTGTGGGCGCGTTGGTTGCGAGCCGGCCAGGAGCAATTCCCCGTTGGACTATAAAAGAGGCGCTGCAACTGGCGCAAAAGGAATAAACTGACTACTCTATGCCTGCGAACAGCAACGTTGTATTTCTCTTTGACGTAGACAACACCTTGCTCGACAATGACCGGATCACCAATGACCTCAAGCGCCACCTGGAAAAGGAAGTAGGCCATGCCCGGCAACAGCGGTATTGGGAGTTTTTCGAGCAGATGCGGGCCGAACTCGGATATGCTGACTACCTTGGTGCTTTGCAGCGCTACCGCATCGAGTATCCACGGGACCCGGGGCTGCTAACCGTTTCCCACTTTATGGTGAACTATCCGTTTGCCACCCGCCTTTTTCCTGACTCCCTGGACGTGATTGAGTATGTAAAGCAGTGGGGAAGGGCGGTGGTGTTGTCGGATGGCGATGTGGTGTTTCAGCCGCGCAAGATCGCGCGCTCCGGCATTTCCGACGCGGTCGACGGAAACGTGCTCATCTACATTCACAAGGAGAAAGAACTCGATGATGTAGAGCATCGCTTCCCTGCAGACCACTACGTGCTGATTGACGACAAATTACGCATCCTAACGGCTGTTAAGGATATCTGGAGAGAAAAGGTGACTACCGTATTTCCGAAGCAGGGCCATTATGCCCACGATGCCCAGGCTATCGCCGGCCTTCCCCCCGCCGACATCAGCCTGGAACGCATTGGGGAGCTGCTGAATTACGATGAATCTATATTATTGCAACGGATTGAGCCAAAGGGCCTCGCCCGCTAAGGGTGCGCAACACGAAAGTGGAAAAGCCCTGGGCGAAATTCAGTACCCGTCGCCATGTTTCTCTAAGTGCTTGAATTTAATTGCTGGAAATGGTTGCCACCCTATGCCAATCCGAGCGTATCCCGTGCTCTGTTTTCCTTTGTGGCTTCTGTACACTGTGGGCTGAAATTATCTCAGGCCGCGAGGATTTTCAGTCGTCCCCCGGAAGGGGGACTTGGCTTTCTTTGCGTTTCTTTCCCGCCGTTGAAACGGCGGGCTATTTTCATGCGTCCGGCTGGCGCCGGACTGGTACCCATCCGTGGCCATCAGTTCCAATCAGCGTTCATCAGCGTTGAGCTTTTGGCTGCGGCTTGCAGCGCTATGAATACC